>CALBJW010000001.1 GCA_937893145.1 uncultured Prevotellaceae bacterium
ATGCGCTCCATGATTTCCAAAGTGCTACCTTCTGTGCTTACACCAGCCTCCTTTGCTTGTTTGACAATGTTGGCATGATTGATGCGCTCCATGATTTCCAAAGTGCTGCCTTCGGTACTCACTCCAGCCTTCTTAGCTTGCCTAACAATGTTGGCATGATTACGTTCTTCAAGGATTTCTAATGCGCTCTTTTCTTCGCTTAACTCCTTAGTATCCTCTTCCTTCAGGATTTCATCAACAGAGGCTTCCTTATTTTCTACATTTCTTTTAGCCCCATTTGATTTTGCACCTTTACTCTTCTCTTCTCCCAAAGGTACTTCGTCATCCAGCATATAGTCGTTCTCATCCAAAGAATCAATCATATCAACATCTTCCACAAATTCTTTTCTATCATTATTGAAAGGAGAAAACATTATAAAAGCAAGGAAAGCAAAGAAAAGCAAAATGAAAACTAATACATATTTTGCTATACCCTTATTTTTAGTGTTTCTTTTTTGACTTTCGTAATATTCAGCTCTTCTCCGGTTAAATTCCTCGTTGGCTTTAGCAAAAGCAATTGATGAATCAAAATCACTTGTAGAAGATCCACTCTGGTATGATGGTACAGGTCTATCCTGATTATCGTAATTGGTAGAAGAATACGACTTTGTATAATTTCCAAACTCAGCCGGTTGCTCATTCTGTGTCTGTTGCTCAGGCTTAGACACAATACCATGTCGTTTCTCATGACATTCTCTGCACAGCACAACCAATTCCTCTGGTTTATAAGACCAAGGATAAATGTCACGATACACCAAATGATGTACCTGAAGCTTGTTTCGCTCGTTCAGGAACTGTTTTCCACAATCCTCACAAGTGAAATTCCTTTCTTTGATAAGCGAGTAAGAATATCCTTTCCAATAATCAGAGGAAAGCAACTTCGCATATTCATCCTTAGTCATAACTCCAGTATATAGTTATTTGGTTATTACTCTGCAAAGGTAAACAAAAAACTTCAAACATCATACCGAATGCTTGAAGTTTTTTTATGATTATTGTTTCATTACCTCTTCCATGATAGGCACATCAGCGGCAAATTAAAAGAAGCGAGGACTGTGTGTATCAGAGTGTGCTACAAGTCGCCATAATTCCAAGTATTTTTCAGATTCCTCCTCACTAAGATAACCTTCCTCATCCAGAGAGTCAAGATAAGCAACCTCTTCCTCTGCAGTCTTAAAGACAGGAGCCTGTTCTGGCTTCTCGTGCAGATAGAAGTCATGCGCCCTCAATTCTTGATAGTCATCTTCAGTAATCGAAAGCTTCCTTGCAAATATCTCAGCATCCTTTCTGCGTTCTTCTTCATTTTCCGCATCATCAAGAATGAAGAGTTTCCATCCCATGCCTCGTGATATACGTTCGGCGGTGTATATATCCGATTCAGGAATTGTAAGCTGTATGGTTCTGGTTGCTGTATTCATGTATGTTTTGGGGATTTACATATGATATATACTCATTGTGTCGGCAAAGTTAAGATAATTTTTCCAAACCATCAATCATTTGAGGATAATTTTTTCAAGAAAACGAAAAGGCGAGGGGAGTGGAAAACCACGATGTGGGTTGAAACCACACCGTGATATATGATTATTCCTCATTATTCTTTGCAATCCTAATGAGGTCTGTAAGCTTGTGAGCTTCGGGTTCGTATTTCTTTTTCTTTATACTGAGAACATCCTTCACATCCCAGCGGTACTTGTCAAACTCCTTTTCATGCCACTTCTCAAACTCGAACATAAGATAAGTACGCTCATAATACTCAAACTCATTAACACTATCCTGAGGATACCCCGCATCAATCAAATCCAAACCACTCCAAACCTTAGGACCATCACCACTGAGTTTGAAGAAATAACAATCCGTCTTGGTATGAAGAAGCAGATAACGAGCCTTAGCAAAACCCTCATTGAGTTCAACCGAACCCCTTCGTGTTCCCGCTCTACCATTGTACAAGCCCCTCTTCATAACCCAGTTCAGACGCTCCTCATTCTTCACATAACCCACGATGACAAAAGTCTCATCAGCCATGAAACCACGATTCTCACCAATAGCCTCAGGCAGTTGCTCCTTCACAACACCCACAGGCTCATCCTTGTATATCGTATAACTCTGGTAAGCCATCTTCTCACGCTGGCTCGTTCTGTTCAACAGATGCTCCTTCACCCCAACAAGGAACAGCTTCAAGTCCGCTATCTGACCGCTATCATTACCCGGAGAAACACAAAAAGCACCCAAGCCAGGAATGATTTCGTGGAAACCCTTCTTCGTGCTTGGTTCGGTACCAGGATAAAGAATATACGCACCACTCGTTCTGCGAATAGCATCCTTATACGCATGCATCTTCAATATGTCAGCACGCTTATACATACCTATTTCATATCTGCCCGACTCCTCATTCTCCTTCTCCTCAGTCAGAACCCTGTTTATAGGATTATCCTCATTGTCAATATCATCAAGGATACTGTCCTCGTTATCAATCATAATCTTGTTCACACGATACTTAGCATCAAAATGAACATGAACAATAAGTTCCTCCCTCTCAGCCTCCTCCTCAGTAATATCACCCGGCCACATCGACAGAGTATAGTCTGGTCGCATAGGCATAGTCCACGAACCAGCCGAGTGCATATCCTCCCTGTGTCCAAAAGTACGGTTGTAGTAGAAACGCACATTCAATTTTCTGCCATCCGTATCGTTCACACCACTTATCATCTTCATCCTGCCCTGCTTCAAGTCCAAGTTCAACTGGTCGCTATCCTTAGCCACCAGCTTCTCTTTCGACATAGCATCAATGCGGAAAACACTGCTCACCACATCCAGCAACTTAAAGAACAGCCAATACTCATACAGAGCAGCCACATTCTTCTTTCCAGCATCATACACATTATCTCCACCCCTCCAAGTCAACTTAGCAGCAAGGTCGAATATGAGCCACCCTTGCAGAATCTCTCGGTATCCTTCCTTTCTCTGCAAAACAGGACTATTCAAGTTCAAGTGCTGAGGCAGACTAATATCCCTGAAGAATCCCGAACCCAAATGTCTGAGCAGAACATTACACACCACATTAGCCTCCAACCTCAACTGGTCCGAAGCCTTCCTCTTCCCAGCAATATCCGTACAGAAAGAATAGAACTGAGTTAGCACATACTTCACAAACTGGTTTTCATTCGTGTCCGTCGTATCCCTCTTGTAAGGCACCTCAAGAGTGCGAGGCAGAGAGTCCAGCCCAGCAATCCTATCGCCCAGCCTAACCCTGTCCGTACTGCTTGCCAACTGTCGCAAACCACTACGGTTCAACCTCCTCACATTCTCCACATGTCGCACCACAGTAGTGCCAGTCCACGAACGCACAGGATTAGACACCACCTTATGCATAGCCTCCTCAAAAGCCTCGCTGTCCACGATGCTCTTCACGAAGGCAAACTTCTGGTACAGAGTCTGAGGCTCAGCATCATTATCCACCTCAAACTTCTGCGTGACAGGCGAACCCTGTTGCATCACAAGGTCCGTATAATACTGAGTGATGTCCTCCATCATCGTGCGGTAGTCCTCACGATAAGAAGTCTTCACACTCTGAATCTCAAGACTCACATCACATAGCTTCTTACCATCCCAATCCTCAACCTCCAGCACCAAGTTGCCCACATAGATGCCAGTTCGAATCGTACCCTCATTCCTTCTTCTGCGAGGACACACCAAACCAGCCTTCTCCACAAAACAAGCCTTAGCACCATTGCCCTCAGCATCCACAAATTCATACTCATACTCCTTCCCCTCCTGAATCTGCCATCGGCTCTCACCATAATCCGCAGCATCCATCTCCTCAAAGCACATAGCATCCTTTGAGTGAGGGTAAATCATGAGCGTGATGTTACTCCTTATCGGTATGTTGAGTTGACTTTGTAGCATACAGCATTATGCTTCAGCGAAGCTTGTGAAACCATTTTCAATAGCACTATTATACATGCGGAGAATCTTATCAGCAGATAGACTGTATTTCGCCCCTTTCACAACAGCAGCATAGTCCTTCTCCTCCAGCTCCGCTAATTTCTTACCACAACAACACTCAGCAAACAAAGGCTCCAGCACCTTCACAATCTTCTTTCTGCTACCATGAAGCTTAGGCAACAACTTCTGAACGATAGCAGCATCAATAGCGTCATCAAGATCCATACTCTTGTTTTCAGTTGCAAGACTTATGAAACGACCTATCTCAGTAGCAGTACGATAACCAAACTCAGCGTTCACAGTTTTCAACTCCTTAAAGAACTTCTTCAGCACATCATTAGCATCCTGACTTATAGCCTTACTTCCACCAGCAATCTCCACAAAGCTCTTAGCCATATTAGCAGCCATACCCTCACACTTCGACATATTTACATCAGGAGCCGAATCAAGGAACGACACCATATCCTCCTCACTCACCTTAAACTCAATCACATTAGCACGGTCCAGCACCTTAGGCGAGAACATATAAGTAGTCTCATCCACATTGATAGTACCCACAATGAAGAGATTCTTAGGAAGCGAAACAGACGAAGGCACCCCACAAGCATCCTTATCCCAGAGCTTTATCTTCATGTCCTTAGCCTCCATCGCACTGAGGAAATCAGCAAAGTAACGCTCCACATACGAGAGGTTCATTTCATCAAGAATCAAGAAATAAGGCTTCTCAGGATTCCCCTCAGCCTCAATCATCAACTGCAAAGCACCACTCTCAGGAGTCTGGTACACATCATCCTTCAGAGCATTAGGGAAACCAAGCAGAGGCTCACGGTTAGTCCAGTCAGCACCCACCGACACAAAGCAAATCTGACTATCCACATCCTCCACCAGAGCCTTAGCACAAGCCAGAGCAAGCTGAGTCTTACCCGAACCCGCCAAACCGCTCAATATCACGAAAGGCTTAGTAAGAAGCGAATAAGCAAAACGCTTGATGAGTTTGTCATCATATATAAGGTTAGTTGACTTTATAGCAGAGATAAGAGAAGAAATGTCGAAAGGATCTTGTTTGTCAGTCTTCTTTTCTGCAATTCCACCTATAGTTTTATCATCCATTTCTTCTGTATCTACACCTTCTGACACGAGCGAATCATCTTCATCATCTTCATCAGAGAATAAAGAAACACCTTCATCTGATGGTGGGGTTAAACGAACAAAGCCCAATTCGTATAATTCCACAAATTTCTTATAAACGACTTCATAATCCTTCAAAAGAAGTTTGCATTCTTCAGTATTGTCTAAAGGCCACTCATTAGAGAAAATAATAGATTTTCTATAAGATTTATTTGTTACATCCAACTCCTCAGGCTCTTCAAACAATCTTGTTAAATCACTTTTTTCCTCAGATTTCAACGAAGCTCTCAATTCGTTTCTATAAGCTCTCATTTTGGTAATTGCTTTTGAAGAACTACCGAAAGCCTTCGCACCAATTCCCAAACATATATGTATCTTGTTAAAATCTTTATTAAACAGAAATACAATGTAAACTCCTGCTTGAGTAGTCGATGTTATTTTCTTGTTCATGACTGCAACCCATGGAGTATCGGAGAGTCTTCCAGCACCTACAGATCCTTTAATCTTAAATGTGTCTTCAGGAAAAACACCACTTAGAGCTTGTGGGATTAACTTTGTTATCAACTCCCTTTTTACGACTGGAACTTTATCAACAGCCAGACCTACATTAGCTTTGTGGAGCTCCTTTATGCTGAAATACTCCTCAAAGCAAACATTTATATTAGTTACAATATCACTCATAGTTTCTATGTTATTATTCTTATCGAGTAGCTAATCCGTTTGCAACAAGATACTTCAAGTATTTCTTTACTCCCGCAGAATACATTTTATGTCCAACAATATCAAATTCCATAGACATAATTTCATCGATAATTACCAGAAGTTTTGACCTACTTGTTGTGTTGTACATGTTGCTTGATCCTGTTAGTCTTTCAAACACTCGTTGTACTTCTAAGTTATTAGGAGTATCGTATGCGTATTTGTTGATTGTTGCACTGGAGAGTCCTTCTTCTCTCATGTATTTAATGAAATATTCCTGGTTAGTCATCGTTTATGAATAATTATTATTCCGCAAAAAATTCAGCTGGTTTTACGCCTAGTCCATGTGCAAGTTTGTAGATGGTGTTTACTGTTGCACTCTTCTCGCCTCGCTCGATGGTGCCGATGTAGGTGCGGTTGATGTCGCACTTGAAGGCAAGCTCTTCTTGGGAGAGGGACTTCAAGGCTCGGAGGGCTGCAAGCCTACGACCAAAGCGTATGTTGTATTCTGATTTTTCTTTCATAGGTTGTGATTAGTATTTTCAGGGGCAAAGTTACTGCTATCTTTAGAATGCATCAACCTACTATAGGTAGAGTTTTGTTATCTTTGGAATGTTTAAAAGCATTTTTTCATGCTTTTCCCCTTTTGAAGAACTATAGACATGGGTACAATGGTGGAAGCAAACACAAAAATGCAGAACTCTCATCGAGTCCTGCATCGTGTTATTAGGAACAAAAGTATTAGTGCTATGATAAGCAAGAAGATAAGGTTGGGGTTCAGTTTAGGTGGCACTCTTACAGGGTGGATTACCTCTTGTGCCTTTGAACTGATGCTATCCACCTCGCACCGTTTCCGCACTTTGTTGTCGTTGTTTGAAAGCACTCCGTTGGTGATACTGATGTGCTTCAAAAGAGAATGTCGGGGTGAAGTGTGTAGTGTGGAGTCAGAGCGGACAGTCTGTGCAGTATCAAGAAACCACACATCAAGCTTATCAAAAGCAAGATTGAGTTCATGATGAAGAGAGTCTTGATAGTCAAGAGTGTGTACCACAGCTTCATGCCGTTCTGTCTCAACTGCCTTTGTCGTTCTGCAACTTGCCAGAAGCATAAGGGCGATGGCAAGAATGAAGAGTAGGATTGATTCATACTTTCTCATGGTTTGGATTTTGGGTTAAAGGTTAGAGTATTCGCTTGCAACATCAAAGCATGGGCAAGGCTTGTTGCTGAACTGGTTGTGTCCTGCCACCTTTGCGTGTGGATAGGCTGCTCGGAGTTCTGCGATGAGACTCTGCATCGTGTCCTTCTGCTCTGGTGTGCGAGTGTCACGAGGTCTGCCCTGTTCATCAAGTCCACCCTCGTAGCAGATGGCGATAGAGTCGAAGTTATGTCCTACGGTGTGTGCACCTGGTTGTGCTTCTGGTCTGCCCACCTCAATCGTTCCGTCTCTACGGATGACATAGTGGTAGCCTATCTGCTTCCATCCCTTTGCCTTGTGCCAAGCATCAATCTGCTTCGCGCTGCTCGTCTGGTTCGGTTTGACCGCCGAGCAATGGATAATGATGAAATTGATTTGTCGCATAGTGATTAGTGTGTCGGTTTACGATTGATGACACTCCAAAGAGTGAAGTGGTCACCAAGAGGAATTGAGCCACAAGGTATAGATTTGCTTCGGTCAAATCACCGAGCGGCGGTACGATGAATCCAGCTAAAGCAAAAGCGACTGCTGCAACAAACGATGCCACAGCAATCGCTCCCTGTACTGTTAGCTTACGCTTGGAATTTCTCATACGCTGCGCTTGTCCCACATCCTACTCCCCTCCCTTTTAATGGGAGGGGGCAGGGGGAGGG
>CALBJW010000002.1 GCA_937893145.1 uncultured Prevotellaceae bacterium
TCCTTTATGAGTCGGTTGAATATCTGTTCCATATCGCTTCGCACATCAGGGTCAGCATTCTCGTTGATGCTGAGTGCGCAACTGGTATGTTGTACAAAGAGATTTAGAAGACCAGTCTTTGGCAAGGCTGGGAGATTGTTGAGTATTTCCCTCGTTACGAGGTGAAATCCTCTGCGTTTTGCAGATAGCTTAAATTCTGTTTGCTGTATCATTTTATTATTTGTTTTTGCCATACTTCGTTTCCAAGAGTATCGGTTGCAGAAAGCACTTCGGTAGATACTGTTCATTTGCAAATATACACATTTCTCAACAAATAAACGAAGGCACGATAAAATATTTGTGATTTTCTCGGGAGACAATCTTTTATGCAAAATAAATGTGTTATATTTGCTTTCAAATTTAGCAAAAAGTAAAATTACCAACGAAACCTCAATCAAATAAATGGATAGATACGGTATTGTAATAGAGCGTCAGGAACAGTTGGAGTCGCTGATAAAGGAGTGGGGATTCTTGCCGTTCTTCAGGAATGGAATAGAGGGATTCTCCATAGAGGAGATGACTCCACCAGAACTGTTGTTTGGTGATGATTTTGAGAATGGACCTTGGCAGTGGAAAGGACCGATTATCGCTAACTGGGAGTCGGCTTATGGTAAGTTCTTTCAGAAAAAGGCTGGATATGTTAGTCTTGAGTGGTTGCCAGACTTCATGAACTGGAGGAGGTCGCTCTATCCGTTGAAGAAAGAGACGGCAGATGCTCGGCATATCCATGAGGTGCTGGTACAGGAAGAGTCAATGTTGTCGAAGCAGTTGAAAGTGGCGAGTGGGTTCACGCTTAGTCGAAAACGAAATAAGTTTAACCCAGATGATCCAAGTGAACCTATCGTGAATAAACGTAACGGTATGGCATTTGATGCGCTTATTGCCCAATTGCAGATGGGTACTCATGTCTGCATTGCTGACTTTGAATACCTTATTTCAAAAAAGGGTGAACCATACGGATGGGGGGTAGCCCGATATTGCACTCCCGAAGCGATGTATCCCGATTTGTATCCACTAAAGGACATGGTAGAAGGTCGTACACCTAAGCAGTCACGCAAACGCATTATCGACCATCTGCAAGGGCTGTTTCCTGATGTTGAAAGGGCAAAGATTGAAAAACTGATTTAGTTTCATAAATTGTACATAAACTTTTCATAATCTATTCGCCATGGACTGCAAAATGTCCGTACCTTTGCATTGTTAATAAAAAAAAGATTATGAAGAAGTATATCTCAACAATCAAGAACGCAATCGTTAAGGCGTTCAAAGAAGCAAATGAAATTTACAGCCAAAACGAAGAAGCAACTGCTGGCACATACATGTTGCATTAGTTTTGTTATGTAAAACTTTCGAGCAAATATGAAATTATAGTTACCCTTCTGCACAAGAAGAAATTGGGCGACACTTCAATTTGAAGTATCGCCCGATTTTATTTGTTAGATGTAGCTTACAGTCTCCGAGAGTGGTTTGCGAGAGAAGTGTGTAGGCATTGGTTCTGCGCCTTCTGCTGCAAAACCAAGGTCGAGAAGCATGAGGATGTCCTCGTTCTCTGGAAGACCAAGAGCATCATGGAGCTTATCGATATGTACACAGTTGAGCCAGCATGAATCTACGCCTTCGTTTGTTGCTGCCAGCATGAGGTGTGTTGCAACGATTGATGCATCCTCAATTCCCGACTGGCGTACATCATCTGGATATGTGTAAACATTGTTCTTGTCAAATGCCACTACAAGCACAGTAGGCGCACCATAACGGCATGGAGTGCTTGCATCAATCTTTGCAAGACCTTCCTCCGATTGCACAACATAGATGTGCTGCTCCTGGAGGTTCTTAGCGGTTGGAGCCAGTCGTCCCGCCTCAAGGATTGCCTTGAGCTGTTCGTCACTTACTTGCTTTGATGGGTTGTACTTCTTACACGAGTACCTGCTTTTGATTACTTCAGAAAATTCCATAGTTATTTGTTCTTTATGTTTATCGCCACAAATATACAACAAATGTTTGGATTATAGAAACAAAGTTCTCAATTATTTTAAATAAATCTTGCGTATTCTACATAATTCTTCGATATATCATTTAGGGTGCCCATTTAACGTGGTGGGGGTGGCATCTTGAAAATGTTCGTTTGTACGCACGAACATTTCAAAAATCCAAATCGTTTTTACAAGCGATCTAACATCACGAAAAGGATGGCAGCCCAGTGGCTGATGGCACCAAGGAGTACGAATACGTGCCAAACGGCATGGTAGTGGCGCTTGGTGTCTTTGGCATAAAAGTATGTGCCAGCTGTGTAGAGCAGTCCTTCGGCAATTATGAATAGTATCGATGCCCAAGACAGATGATCGTAAACGGGTTTGGCGATGAACACTCCACTCCATCCCATGACAAGGTATAGGGCAAGAGATAGACGTGGGTATTTGCCTAAGGCAAAAATCTTATAGACAGTGCCGCCAATCACAACTGCCCAAAGTATGCCGAAGATGGTCCATCCCAACCAACCGCCTACCACTGCAATGCAGATAGGAGTGTAGGAACAGGCTATCATGACATAGATGCTGATATGATCGCACTTGCGCAGGATGCGACGTGCCTTGCCATCAGGCAGCCAATGGTATATGGTGGAAGAGAGGAACATGAGGAACATGCCTACTATGAAGAACAGCACGCCCATGGTCCATTGCCATCCAATAGATACTGCAGGCCATACCATCCAGATGCACGAGATGGCAAAGATAACGCCTACGAGGTGTGTCCAGTGGTTCGAGGATTCCTCCTGGAAAAGCTTTGGTACGTCTTTCATAATTTATACCTCTAAGATGGCATCCTTTACCTTTGCGGAAATCTCATCATAAGTATCGTCAGACGAGGGCTGGATAGGCTTGAGATACTCCACCGTAATCTTGTGAGTATTAGGAAATTTCTTTCCACGAGGCATTGACTCATATCCACCCGAAATACGTACAGGGAGAATAGGCACATGCAGTTCCTTGCTCAATATGGCAAATGTCTTCTTGAATGCTGCGATATTGCCGTCTTCGGTACGTCTGCCTTCTGGGAAGATGACAAGGTTTTTGCCTTTCTTCAGGACTTCACCGAGTTTCAGGATGGAGTTCTTGAGATTGCGGCGTTCCATACGGATTATATTGAGACGGTTGGCGAGAAATACAATCACGGCACCACGGATATGCTCTTCAGTGGCATAGTAGTACGTGTTGCGGAGCGTCTTATTATTAAGACCTGCCACAGAAATCTGTCCATCAAGGAAGGTCTGGTGATTTGGTGCAATGATAAAATTTCCCTCTGTAGGTATGTTCTCTCTACCTTTTATCTCCAGACGGTTGTGAATCTTGAGGAATCCTTTGAACAAGCCTTCTGCCGTCGTGACAAGTGTGCCAATAGGCAACTCAAGGTTCGACGAGTCGTTAGCAAGCATAGAGCCCCAGTTTGTTTCTTCTGCCTCTGAACGTGTTTTGCGTACAGCGATGTGGTCAAATTCTTTAATCATTCTTGTGTAACTTTAATTTGGATGCAAAGTTACAACTATTACATGAGATTAATTCGAAATGTCCTATAAATCAAGTGTAATCAATATGTATTTGCTCGTTTTGTTATATTGATAATCTAAAATATTCTATTTCAACTGTTCGCGATATTCTTGAGGAGTAAAGCCTATCTTCTGTCGGAAAAGACGTACGAAGTAAGACACATCATTGAATCCAACCTCCCCAGCAATGGTGGCGATGCTTTGCGAAGTGGTCATGAGCAGGCGTTGTGCATGCTGAATCCTGGTGCGTAGTACGAACTGAATGGGCGACATACCAAGAGCCTCACGGAACAATCGCCCCAGATGCGCCTTTGTCACGCATGCTATCCCTGCCAACAACTCTGCTGTAATCTCCTTATCAATGTTGTCCTTGACGTATGCCATCACTCGCAGCACACGGTCGTCCATGTCGTCAATACGTTTATGGGCATGCTTCATGAAGAACGAACCGACAATCCATACAAACCCCTGAAGCTGCATCTTCTCGTAGCGATCCATATTGGCATAACGAACGACATATTCCTGATACGAAGGATGGGCATAGAAGTCCTCTGCTGTCTGGTATGGCAGATTGAGTTCGGGGTAGTAGTTGCAGTAGTTTTCAAAGAGTAAGTCAATAGCCTCATTTGCCTCTACCTCGTGTGGGAAACTGTATATGTCGAAGAGGTCTGTCTGCTGACCATACCTTTCATAGACAAAGAGGTAGTAGAACTCAAGACCAGCCTCACAGGTAATGCTGTGCGGAACAAAACTGGGCACTATATACATACACCCCGGCTTGGCCTTGTAGTGTGCATCAGGCATACTGATTTCAGCACACCCCGCCTTGATGTAATAAAGTCTGACGAATGGAGAGGAAAGCCCCGTTCTGCTCCATCGCTGTGTAGTGCGTGCATATCCAGCATTCAGCACACAGATATTTATCAGTTCCAGTTCTGTTTTCATAACTGACATTGTGATTAACGATTGCAGCGATGTTAAGAAAGTCTTTTTATTTCTTTTTCATCCAATACTCTCGCTCATCTTTTTCCATCTTTTCTATCGCATAGCGAAGAGCAGTACGTGGCATTGTAAAAGCATGTTCTGTGAGAAAAGCGCGCAATCCGTCCATACCACATTGCTTGCCCATTTCCCTGAGCAGCCAACCGACCGCCTTGTGCATCAAATCATGCTTGTGGTTGAGGTGATGACAAGCATAACGCAAAGTGTAGGATGCATCTCCTGCTTTCAGCGCCAGCATAGTGGAAACTATAGATATTCGTTGCTCCCAGAGGTTATCGCTGTTAGCAAGCTTATCCATCAGCTTTAGTTTCTCTTTCCTTGTTGCTTCTGACTCAACGAGCCATTTGCCAAGAATCTTATAGCAGCTGAGGTCAACCAAATCCCAGTTATTAGCATGTTTGGTATTGCTGAGGTAGAGGTTCAGGATAGCCGCCTTGTCTTCAGCAGTTGTTTGCCTGTTGTTATACTGCTCAACAAGGATAAGGAAACCGCAAAGTCTCACCTCGTGCCATTTGTTCACAAGCAGTTTCTGAACCTCAGACAGCGGCAAGTCACGGTATTCCTTGACGAAAGCACGTGTTTCGGGAACTTTCAATCCCAGAAACTCATCACCTTCGCCATATTGTCCTTTACCTGTCTTGAAGAATCCCATCAGCACCTTTCGCTGTTCTGGATTTTCAAGCATCTGCATGGCAGAGATTAATTCTGTTACAGTTTTTCCCATGTTATTCCTTTTACTTATGTATTGTTGAAGCGAGCTTCACTCTGCACTTGTTTCGTTCGTCAGTTGATAAGCCAATCTCTCGTCGCCGTTCCAACAATGGATAATTCCGCAATACTCGAAACTTGCCTTGGCTATTGCATTCTGCATTACCTTGTTGTCTTTATGTGTATCAATACGGATGGTGTCGTAATGTTGTAGGGCAAACTCCATTGCAGTATTGAAGATACCTTTGACTTCACCGTTACTGGCTATGCGATGAATGGTAGCGTATGGATTGTCGTTCTTCCATGCACCATCATAAATTTTGTCGTATGTAGGATCATTGCCGCCACGAAGTACAAAAGTGGCGACCATCTTCATATTTTCAAAACAGACATAACTGTCTCCGCTGTTGATGTCATCGGTTAATTGTTCAACGGAAGGGTATGTGTCTGCCCATTGGTTTGGATTGCCTGTCTTTGCCATAAACCTACGGGCGATGGCAAATATCTCTTGCATCTGTGGTATGTCTTCGAGTGAGGCTTTGCGAATTGTCATAAAAATAGTTTATCCTTGTGTTACTCTATTTATTGCTCTATCGGTGTTAGTTCGCCAGTAGCAGAATCCATGATGTAGCCCTTGACTATCACATCTTTTGGAACGAGTGGATGGTTCTTGACCAAGTCAACGGTTTCGAGCACGGCTGTATCTGTCTTGTCAAAACCATGAAGCCACGACTCAAGGTCGATGCCACAATGCTTCATGAGCGAGATATGCTCCTCATCAATGCCACGCTCACGCATCAGTTCGAGCATCTCTGCACCATCCATGCCCTGTACGCCACAACCAGTATGACCGATGATCATTACCTCATTGACACCAAGTTCATATATGGCTACAAGCAAAGAGCGAACGGTAGAGTCAAATGGGTTAGTTATAGTGCCGCCAGCATTCTTGATTATCTTCACATCACCATTCTTGATGCCGAGGGCAGCAGGGAGGAGCTGCACCAAGCGTGTGTCCATGCATGTGACAATGGCAATCTTGCGGTCAGGGAATTTGCTTGTAGCATACTGTTCGTACATCTTCTCCGCTACGAAACGCTTGTTGTATTCAAGCATTTCAGTCAGTGGATCACTCTCTTGCTTTGATTCCTGTGTTTCCTCAGTTTGTGGATTCTTTCTTCGAAAGCGTCGCTGAGCGAACGATGATTCTGCATTATATCGTTCCAGAAACTGCTGAGCAAGCGAATGTCCCATCATGGCTGCCTGAGTAAGCATACCCTTACCTTTAGCTTCATCTTTCTCCAAACCAATCCCCATGAGGAATCGGCGTCCGACAGAGAACAGCACTTCCGCGTCCTCGTCGTATGTATTAAATTTGTTTTCGCAATCCATATTCAAAGATGTTGTTAAAATCCAAGTGAGATTTTTATATCGAACTCACGTTATTTTGTCTTACATTTATTTTAGACAATATCATGAAAAGTCACTGCAAAGATACAAATATTTTTTGCACAAACAGCATGACCAAACGAAAACATCGCACTTTTATAATCAATACGACTGTCTCATACATTGTTATATGAGGCGATCATTGCCTATTGTTTAACCTCTCAATAGCAAGATGGTGGTGGGCAGCAGCAGCTTTCTTATACCATAGCATTGCCGTTTCCTTATCTGGTTCTCCTGTCCAGCCTTCTTCAAACGACTGACCAATCCTATACCATGCGTAAGGATCATCCGACTGGTGATAGGCTTCGATGGCAAGTCTTGCATTCCGCTTCCCGTCAAGAAGTCCTCTCCTGTAGATGTCGCCAAGGTTTGTTGGGGCATAGTAATGGTCGTCCTTCTTGATAGCTTCTTCATACCATCTGATAGCCGTACGGATGTCTGTTTTTACTCCTATTCCATGTTCATAGATTGTGCCGATGTCGTTGAGCACAACTCCCGGGATGTCATCGTTCTCGTTGTAGTTGTGGGCGATGTCAAGAAGCAGTTCCGTGTCTTCCTTCGCATAGCTTTCGGTCGTTTCCGCACCATCTGTCTGCCACGACTTGACTATACCTATAGATTCATGCTGCGGCACATCCACTTCCTCATCAATATAAACCTCTTCGCGCTCGTCATCCTCTGGAACCAATCCGTTTCTGAGCATATACTGAACATAGCCGTAGATGCGTGGAGAAGAAGAATGGATGGTCACGCCGTAAGTGTTGAGCAACGATTCTGTGATATGAGGGAATGCATCAGACAGCGGAAGGTCAAAGTAGTACTTGTGACCTATGCTGAGCAGACATTTGAGCAGTGCTACTTCCTCGCCTATGCAGTATTCTGCCCATTCTTCATCAAACTCTTGGAAGGCATTATTGCCATTCTCAGCCTTGTATGGGTAGCCAATAAGGTATGAGTTCAGCGTATCGAGCAGATAGGGGAAGAACAGATAGTCATCATACGATGCAAAGTTGTCCATAGAAAGCACATACATACCATCCGCTTTCTCGATGGAGAATAGTGTAGTGGAACGCCCCTTGCGGTAGAATCCCCATGCATCTGGTATGTCATCGGGAGTGATACTCAGGACAATATCGTTTGGTCCAAGCAGCTTGTTGAACTCATGAAAATCAAAGTTCTGGTTTGAGTATATTGCTATTTGTTGAAGCATGAACAGATATTTTTCAATTAATCAAGTTTAACTCCCTTTCGGTCAGCGAGCTCTAAGTTGTGAACTTACGGTGACAGAGAGCACATTCCATCTCTATCGGTGTGTCAAGTTACTCCAATGGAGCACCGCAAATTATGCATTCGCTTGAATTATTCATACTATGAATCTTTATTTGGTCACTGGCATTCCCTTACTTGTCCAGCCATTAAAACCCGAATCAAGTTCAATTACCTTGTAACCATTCTGTACGAGGATTCTTGCTGCGTTCTTGCTTCGCTTACCGCTACGGCAGTTTATTGCAATAGTTTTGTCCTTTGGAAGTACAGCAGCTGCTTTCTGCTCAAAGTCAGATTTAAGAACATCAATGTTAATCGTATTGGCTATGTGTCCATCTGCATATTCTTCTGCTGTGCGTACATCGAGGCGCACAATAGCTGTGTCCTCTATTGCCTTGGCATATTCTTCTACTGAAAGGCTCTTGAATCCTTCGTTTTGAGCATTGCAACCAATAAGGCTGAAAAGCATAGTTAGTATTCCCATAATTCTTGATTTCATATCTGTTATTTTGTTTGAGAGTAACGTTGACTATTTATTGGTTTTCCCGACATGAGATAGCTTGCGACATATTGTTTCTGTGCCTACTCCTTATCAATCTCTGTAAATCTGCTGAATGTCCTTTCGTCTCTTGTTACTTTCTCAAAGAACATCTTTTCTGGACGTACCCAATAGTTCTGTTCGCCATAGAGTGCCTTATAGACAACCATACGTTCCTTTGTCTCTGAGTCAAAAGCTGTACGAACGAAACGGTACTTGCCGCCTTTGAAGTGCTGGAAGAAACGCTCTTCGGGTCGTTCGTAAGTCATCAGCATCTTCTCGACAAGAGGCACATACCATGTCTTGACCTCTTCTGCTGTTGGTGTGTGACCACCAGGGAAGTCGAAAGCATTGTTGTAATGCTCCATGAACAGAGGCTTGTAATGAGCCAATGTGTCCTGTTCACCGAAGATGCCCCAAATCTTATCTTTCCAATACGGATTGTAGTAGTTGAACTGCTCCTTCTGTAACTCCTCAAACTCCTTGATAAGCTCTTCATCTATAACGAAATCCTGTTTGCCATCCATTCGTGGAGCCTTATACTGATGCTGACCGATACGTGGCTTCAGAAACTCTGTCATCTCCAGATGTGGATTGCCAAGCAAGGCAGGAACGCCAACGATAGGTGCAATGATCTGAGCCAGGAACGAACCATTGCTATTGCCAACCAACAAGTCGGGCTTCTCATTATCGCAAAGCTGATGAATGAACTCCAGTGCCTCCTTTGGGTGCATCGGAAGGTCGGGAGCGAGCACACGAATCTTTCCCTCAAATGCCTCTCGTAAAGTATTTGCAGGTACGCAGCTTCCGCTTGCAAAGAATCCGTGTAAGAACAATATTGTCTTCATTTCTTTCAATTACTGGTATTTTTCTCTTACGGCTTTCGGGAGTTTGGAAACAACCAAGTCGTATGACTCCTTTATCCAAGGTTTTACTACTTGTTCGTCCAAGAGGTCGTAGTAAACATCGCTCCAATGCTTCTTGTTCCAATGCCATGCTGGAAGGACTGAAGAGTAATGTTCCCGAAGTTCCTCATTCCTTTCAGGAGTTAGCTTCAAGGCAAACCTTGACTGACCATCCTTCATGTCATGTCTGCCACCACCAAGCCAGAGGCACAGGAATATCTTGCCCTCGATGCGATAGGTGATGATGTCATCGCCAAAAGGCTGGTCTTCAGTAACGCCAGGGATGGATAGCGTGTATTCCCTTACTTGTTCAATGTCCATAAGTTACTTTGTGTAAACACTTTCAATCTCTACTACATAAACGGTATGCATACCTCCATGCGCTCCATACTGCTTGTCAAGTATCTCACGATCAATGAAGTTTGCTTCCGTCATTTCTGTCTTGAAGAGCTTACGGCAGTCGAGTGTCATTCGTGCTTCTGCGAATGTCATAGCACCTGACTCCAGCTTCAGAGGAGTGATACCACTTTCCTTTACCTTGTCTGTGTCACGTCCCGACTTTGTACCACAAATCTGTAATGCCTTGCGGTACTCCTCGCCATAGAAAGATAGAGTCACACGGTCATTCTCTTCAAGGAAGTCATGAGTGTAACGTTCAGGACGGATGAATAGGAATGCCACAGGCTTGTTCCAAAGGATTCCCACGCCACCCCAAGATGCCGTCATAGTGTTGAACTTGTCTTCTGTACCAGCGGTAACGAGCATCCACTCTTTACCGATCAAATCAAATGCGTTCTCTTTGCCGAGTACGCTAATATCTTGCTTTGTCATATCTGATTATATATTGTCGTTGTTATTAAATCCATTGATTTTTAATCGAAGGTCGGCTGCATTCAGCAAAGCTCAAGCCAGTTTGGCTTTGTTCTCATTGGCACGACCATTCAAAGTTTTCTTTGCCAGCACCCACCTCAAAATGATACTTGGCTATGCCTAAGTCCATCTTAGTATATCCGATAAAAGAAAATCCCTTTTCTGCCTTGACTTTATGAATACCATCCTCAAGCGTGTAGTTGTCTAAAAGTGATAATATATTGGTTATTTATAGATAAAATGTTATCTGTTACAAAGGTACTACTTTAATTTCAAATAACCGCCACAATCAACAATAATTTGATGTTTTTATGAGGATATTGATAAAGAGGAGGGTATAAAGGGATTATCTTTTTTCTGAACGGCAAAAAGTACAACTCAAAAATAATAGGTGACATCATTATCCTTATCATGGTTTTCCGTATTATCTTCGGTCTTCTTGGAGCATGGTGGGAAGGTGACAATAGAAACGATTTCAGAATGGATAGGTAGGTTATAGTATCTCTATGGCTATTCTGGCACATGCCTCTGCATCTGCCAAAGCGTGATGGTGCATGGTGAGGTCATATCCACACAGTGCTGAGATTGTATGTAGCCGATGCAGAATTTTATTTCCTTACCAATGAGAAAAATCTTCTCTACACCGTGACCGGCAGCTGTTGCTCCCTCAATGAACTTATCAGCGAGCATATCGCTATTTGAGCCTTTGTGAAGGCTTGTGCTTATTACGATTACTTTCTTCATTTTCTTATTTATTTGCTTCGTTATATTGTTCATCCGTTACAGGTTCAAGCCACTCGTTGCGCTCAGGATCACCTACATGAACGTGGCTTGCAAGGTGCTGGAACCATGAATCCTTGGTTGCTCCGTGCCAATGCTTTGCACCTTCAGGAATGTCGATGATGTCACCTGCATGGAGTCGGATGGCAGGTTTGCCCCATTCCTGAT
>CALBJW010000003.1 GCA_937893145.1 uncultured Prevotellaceae bacterium
CGATACCGGCTGTCACAGTGCTTGTCAGGTTGAAGGGATTGCCCACTGCGAGCACCCACTGACCGAGTTTCAGTTCGTCGCTGTTGCCTATCTTGATGGCAGGCAGACCCTTGGCGTCCACCTTGACAAGGGCCAGGTCGGTGGTTTCGTCGAGACCTACGATACGACCCGTGAACTCACGATTGTCATTCAATTTCACAGTGATCTCATTGGCATCACGCACCACATGATTGTTGGTCACGATATAACCGTCGGCACTGATAATCACACCGCTACCTGCAGCCTCACGCTTGGGAGTCTGTATCTCGCGCTGCTGACCGCGGCCTCTGCCTCGGCCACCAAAACCGAAGAAGTCACCGAAGAAGTCCTCGAATGGGTCACGATACTCTATAGTCTCAGTCTTGCCGCCCATTGTCACCTTAATATATACTACAGCAGCGCAGCCCTTCTCGGCAGCATCAGTCAGATCCACTGGTTGTGAAGGCGTAGCCGACGAGTTACTGAGAGTCATTATGTTCTTATCCACATGCTGTTCACTGACCGCAGGGATATTATCACCAGTCAAGAAGTTGTCCGCCTTATTGCCCATACGGTTGAGAGCAGAGAAAGCGAAAGCTCCAGTAAGTCCTGAAACGAAAGCCACTCCCACGAGAGTGCCGTAGATTCTTTTTGTTGTCTGATTCATAACTTCAATTATCTTTATATGTTAAATTTCGGTTTGTTTTAACTTTTCGACTGCAAAATTACTACATGGTTTAATACCATCAAACTTTTTCGTTCAAAAAAATCAATTTGTTGAAATCATTTAACAAATCGCCCTACTCCGTTAACACCACTTAAACATCGAACTTCATATTTTCACAATTGTTTAGGGATGAGGGAGAGAAAAAGAAAGAAAAGAAATGATGATATAAAATAAATTATTATCTTTGCAGATTGAAAAAAGGTAATTATCAATATAATGAAAGAAATTCCAGTTCTTAAAATATTAATACCTATTATAATAGGTGTAATCACTGCCCTAATAGGTTACCAATGGTTCAATATTAAAATTGAAATCATTTGGATAATTGCTACAATTTGTTTTGTTACAACAATCACATTATTTATATTTAGTAATAAAAAGAAGAGAACATCCACACCTTTTATTTTATCATTCTCGGCATTCTTTTTTGTTATAAGTTTGGGGAAGACCTTGAACTCAATTAATGAAGCAAAGAATATCTATGGTGATAATTGGAAATATTCAGTCTATAAAGATAATAAAATGGAAAGTGAATGGGGGAAAAATATCCAATTCAAAACTCATAATTTCTTTAACGATAAAGGTTTGGAAGGAGAAGAAGGTGCATTGATAGAAGCAATGACCATTGGTTATAAACAAAATTTATCGAAAGAAACACGTAATAACTTTTCAAAATCAGGTGTTTCTCATTTCATTGCATTGTCAGGTTATCATATTGGAATTATTTACGCTTTTCTACAAATACTATTTCTTTCACATATTCTAAAATACAAGTGGAAAATGATAAGTAATCTACTTATACTTGTAATTATATGGTTGTACACTATAATATCAGGTATGAGTCCATCTATTGTAAGAGCTGCAATCATGTGTACAATAATGACAATTAGTTCTTTGTACGCATACGAAGCCATAAATATAAATGCATTGTGTATATCAGCATTGATATGTATTGTCATAAATCCTTTAATAATAATGCATGTAGGATTTCAATTATCATATATTTCTATGCTTGGAATTTATTTCATAGGAATACCTTTATGCAAATATTATGAACCATTTACTATAATAGATAAATTTTTATGGGGAGTAATTAGTATTAGCTTAAGCTGTACGATTGTGACTCTTCCTATAGTGTCAAATACATTTGGTACAATTTCGTTACTGTCAATACCGTCAAGTATAATAATGTCTGTAATAGTAATAATTCTATATATTTCTTTTGGACTTTGGATTTTTTCTGGAGGAATGCCGGTACTAACTGATTTATTATTGAAAATATCAAATATTACATTACGAACAACGAACCATATTGCAAATATGCCATACAGTTCGTTGAATTATAAGTTTTCAATATATGAAGTTATCTTATATTATTCTATTCTTTTTATCATTCTTATATTCTTGAAAAACTTTATTTATAAGAAGAATGAATTTTAAGAAAATAGTGCAATAACAATATATAGAATACTCAAGTACCAATATAGAGAGTATTAGAGTACCATTATAGGGAGTACTACCCTTTCCCCTACAAAAATTCAAATATCTTAGTAAAATACTTGGTGCAGGCGAGGGGGAAATTAGTATATAGTCCGTAAGCACGACAAGCCTTGACATCTTCACGGGTGATGAGGATGCGGTTCTTGATGCTGGAGGTGCTGATGCCTCCTGTACGCATGGTGACAAAATCGAGGGGGAGATAACGGTAGGTGATCTTGGCACGATGGAAGAGACGGACCATCATATCGTAGTCGGAACATATCTTGTAGTCGAGGGAGTAGAGTCCGTGTTTCTCGTACACCTCACGACGACAGTAGAAAGAGGGATGGGCGGGCATGTAGCCGAAACGGAGTTTCCACGGACGAAAATACTCTGAACTGTAGTAACGAACCATGTGGGTGAGGTCGTCGGGATGGACAAAGTGTATGTCTCCAAAGACTGCATCGATAGGATTGTCCTCGAAGGCTTGGTTGACCTCTCGAAGGACACTGTAGGAGGTGAAGAAATCGTCGGAATTGAGGATGCCTATGATGTCGCCCGTTGCCATACGGATGCCTTTGTTCATAGCATCGTAGATGCCTCGGTCGGGTTCGGAGATATAGCGTAGTGTACCAAAATACTGGGGTTCGACCTCACGGATGATGTCGAGGGTGCCATCGGTGCTGCCACCATCAATGATGATATGCTCAACATCGGTGTGAAACTGGTTGAGCACGGAACGCATGGTGTCGCGTATGGTGGAAGCAGAGTTGAAGGTGGTAGTTATGATGGAGATTTTCATTTAGAGAGGGTTAGTTGCTTCGCAAGGTTAGTTGCCTTCGGCAAGGTTAGTTGCTTCGCAAGGTTAGTCGCCTTCGGCGAGGTTAGAGGTTAGAGTTTTAGTAGCGAATCTTTGAGCGCGGAGACGAGGAGGTCGTTGTCGTGACGGTCGCGGATGGCGATGCGGAGGAAGTTCTTGCCTTCGAGACCGTGCTTGGTGTTGCAGTCCTTGACGAGGATATTGTGGTCGGAGAGGAGGCGGTGGGCAAGGTCAGTGGCGGAGTATGGAGGTTCGATGCGGAGAAGGAAGAAGTTGGCTTGGGTTGGGACTACGTGGAGGTGTGGCACGGTCTGGAGCTGCTGCTGGAAGCGGGTGCGCTCGGCGATGAAGGACTGACATGCGAGGGTGTAGTCCTTGGCGTACTTACCAAAGATCTGCATGTAGTATTCGGCGAAGGAGTTGATGTTCCAGATGGCGACATCACACTTGAGATGGGCGATGAGGTCGGTGCGGGAGGTGGCAAGGATGCCGAGACGGAGTCCTGGTACTCCATACGACTTGGAGATGCTCTTCACTACGATGAGGTTAGGATAGAGGGTGAGGAGGTCATTGTGGAGAAGACTGTTGTGGAGGAAGTCGTCGGAGAAATCGACGAAGCTCTCGTCGAGTACGAAGGTGATGCCCCGTTCGGCTGTCCACTGGCACAGACGAAGGAGGTCGGGGTATGGTATGAAGTTGCCCGAAGGATTGTCGGGATTGATGAGGAGGAGTGAGGACAGATTCTTGTCGGCGAAGAAGGTCATGAGTTCGTCGGCAGAATACTGGAAATACTCGTCGGAAGGTATGAAAGGCACGATGGTCTGTGACGGACGACGGTTAGGGTACTCCTCGAAGGTAGGATAGACGACTCCGAGTGGACCGTCGAGGGTGGTCATGAGTGACTTGATGAGTTCGGCTGCTCCATTGCCCACTACGACATAGTCGGTGTTGATGCCGAAATACTTGGCGGCAAGGAGGGAGTTGACGGACATGCCCGAAGGATAGTTGGTGAGAAGAACTTCGTAGTTGGACTTCATCTCAGAGACCATCTTGGCTGGTGGGAAGTAGGGATTGACAAGGTAGCAGAAGTCGATGAGCTGTGGGAATCGCCAGAAGCCTCCGTAGCGGCGATGGTACTGGCGGAACTGCTGGTCGGAGTCGGAGAAGAGGCAGGACGCTATGTCGAGGTCCTGTGCATCATCAATCTCGTACCAACGCTCGTCGGTGAGAGGAAGTGCCTTGAGGGGCGAGTTGTGGAGCATGGTGAGGACATTGAGTACCTGCTCGTAGTATTCGTTGTTGCCCATGACGGTGCAGTAGGCATCGAGGAATGGGAGATAGTAGTGGGAGAAGAACTCTTTGGAGAACTTGTAGATGTTGACGGTCTTGTAGTAGATGTCGGTATGGTCGTAGGAGAATGCCTGCTTCGAGACGAAGGAGGTAATGTTGCGCTCGGAGTCGAGACAGACCATAGTGCCATCCATCCAAGGTTCGTACTTGGCTACGACGGCAAGGTCACGGTCGGGATGATTGACAAGGCGATGGAGTATCTGGAAGTCGTAGATGAGGTCGGACTCAAGGAGGATGGTGTCGTCCTTACACATCTCTTCCTTGGCGAGTGCGAGGGAATAGATGTTGTTGGTACGGTCGTATATAGGGTTGGTGATGTATTCTATCTTGAGGATGTCGTCATAGCGTGTGCCGATATGGTCGATGAGGTTCTGTCCCTGATAGCCTACGACGATGACGAGACGGTTGATATTAAGTTTTGAAAGGAATGAGATGACACGGTCAATCAGTTTCACCCCATTAACCTCAACCATACATTTGGTATTGTTCTTGGTGAACTCGCCAAGTCGTTTGCCCATGCCGGCAGCTAACATTATTGCTTGCATATTGTTTTAAGTGAAAAGCGTTTAAGTGAAAAGTGAAAAGTGAAAAGTGAAAAATTCCCTACCGGAAGAGGGAGTCCTTTGGAATAACCTACCGGAAGAGTTTTCGTAACGAAGTGTATCGTAGCGTCAGCGTTTCGTAAACTTTATTCCCATCTGTTTCATTTTCTGCACAAATGGTTCTCTGTATTTCTTATCTTGTATCTCGACGAGGGAAAAGAAGAGTCGGTCTGGCAATATCTCCTTGAAGTACTGCAAGAACTTGGATATGCAGCGCTTCCATGCTGGTTGAGCATAATTGTAGTATTTAATAGGAGTGCGCCAGTTGTTGCCGTAGAAGAAGGAAAGGTACTGCTCGTAGTCGAGGGGTACGAGATACTGCTCATTCTTGAACTGGAGGACGGTGGTGTCGGTGAGGAAGCGGGATGGCATAATCTCACGACCACAACGGAGGACTTCGTCGGACTCTGGATTGAAGATGTAGATGTCAATATACTCGCCATCACGCATGAAGGAGATGACTCCACGACGGTCGTAGCGACACACTTCGAAGCCTGCATCACGAAGGAGGAAGAGGGAGTCGAAGAGTTGCTGGCGATAGCGGATGTGCATGTTGAGGTCTATGTCTTCGTCGTGAGAGATGAAGTCGTGTTCGCGAACTGCTCCGAGAAGGGTGCCGTAGGCGAGGAGGAAGGGGATGCCCTGACCGTCGAGTATCTGCTTGAAGAGGGAGAGGTTGTGGGCTGCCACTTCTTTGTTTATGGTCAATGCTCCTGCAAAGAGAGGAACAAAGGTGTATGTGTAGGTACCTTGAGAGGTCTTTATATTACAATTCATTATTTATTTGAACAGATGTTTCTTCACCCAACTTTTAAGGCTAAGTGGAAGAAGCTGTATTATACGATTATGGAGATTGTTATTGTGGTGGTAGAAATGTTTGTCAAATTCGCTGTTTGGCAATATGTATTGCGGATGAACAAGAGGGAATGTAAGGTTGTCCATCGACTCACGATTGCCTTCGGAGAAGTAGGAGGTGGTGTGGGTGGAGTCGGCACCAAAGCCTATGTTGCTGACAAGGCTGACATGGGGGAAGATGCAGAGCTGGTTCTGGGATGAGAGGGTGAAGTACCACTGCCAGTCCCAAGCGGAGACGAAGTGGGTGTCGATGCAACGGAGACGGTAGGTCCAGTAGCGGATGTCCTCGATGCGTGAACCCATATTGTGGAGGACGGAGAGACGATCGGCGGTGTTGCGCCACTTCATGTCGATGTCCATGTTTTGCCATGCTCGTTGCCACGTAGCCCATCCCCAACATGCCTTGTAGCGGGAGAAAGTGTAGGAATAGGGTGAGTGGGAGGTATGTATCTCGTTGTAGCCCGCCACCATACCAATACGGTTGTCGGACTGGTAGAGGGTGAGCATCTCCTGCATATACTGCCAGAAGGATGGTTGTACGACACAGTCATCTTCGAGGATGATGCCACAGGACTCGGTGGTGAACATCCAGTCGATGGCGGTCTTCACTCCAAGAGAACAGCCTACGTTCTGTGGGCGGAAAAGGGTGTGGACATCACACTCCCAATCTATCAGAGAGAGGATGGACTGGCGAACATCCTGCACCAGCTGTGCCTCAGCACTACCCTTCTCTGCTCGTGGTCCGTCTTGTGCCAAGTAGAGGTGGGCAGGACGAATGGCACGAATGCGCTGGAAGGACTGGAGTGCTGTTTCCTTTCGATTGAAGAAAACAAAAAGAACAGGAATGGAGTACATGATTTTTTTGAGGGGTTAGTCGCCTTGTGGCGAGGTTAGTTGCTTCGCAAGGTTAGTTGCCTTTTGGCAAGGTTAGTTGCTTCGCAAGGTTAGGGTAAGAGTTTTCGTAACGAAGTGTAGCGTAGGCGTAGCCGTTTAGTAGCTTTAGCGTTTCGTATTCCTACTTATAATACCCTCTCATGAGGTTGAGTTTGTAGTAAAGTGATGGACAGTAGAGGCGAAGCTTTCGCATAAGCCAACTGATGGGGTATTTGTTAGGAATGGTGCGACGCATGAGGAGGAGGTAGTCACGGTCGGAACGTGTAGGACTGTTGACATACTTGCGACGCTCTCTGAATGACATCTGCATGAGACGGCGACATTCGCCTTCATCGTAGGTGTGGTCATCATCGCAGAGACCACAGATGTCGGGAGTGACGAAGGAGGTGATGCCATGACGGCGGGCTGTGACGGAGTAGTCGTTGTCTGCCCCCGAATGGATATAGCCTTCGTAGAAGATACCTATCTCATCGACTACGGCTTGAGGTACGAGGAGGATATTGGCTGTTATGATGTCGGCACGTTGAGGTGTGCCTGTTGGTGAGAGACGACGAGTGAGTGTCTTGGCAGCTGAGAGGTAGATGTCACCTCCGTAGGTCACCTTCTGAGTGTCGGTGCGAGAGGCTGTGATGCCAGAGTAGATGCCAGGACGTTGATTGAGAGAGAGGGAATGGGTGTGGCAACGGAAGAGGTTGTCGAACACATTTGGGAGGACATCGGTGTCGTCGTTGAGGAGAAGGTAGAAGTCGTACCCACGATGGTCGGCAAGTGCTGACCGCCATGCTTTTCTCATGCCACCAGCCCAATAGAGGGAACCATCGCCAAGTATGACATTTGGCTGGATGGAGTATTTGCGACAGATGGAGAGAACTGCATCTGCTGTGCCATCGGTGCAACCGTCATCGGTGAGGTAGATGACGAGTGTGACGGGGTCGTCGGTTGCTGTAGCGTTGTACTGGCGTTGTGCCTCAAACAGATGTTCAAGACATGATACTGTCTTGGAACGACGATTGAAACAGGTGAGAAGTGCGGCGATGAGCATAATTTTAAGTTGAGGTTAGTTGCTGAGCAAGGTTAGTCGCTTCGCAAGGTTAGTTGCCTTCGGCAAGGTTAGTTGCCTTCGGCAAGGTTAGTTGCTTCGCAAGGTTAGTCGCCTTTGGCGAGGTTAGAGGTTAGGGGTTAGAGTATTCGTAGCTTTAGCGTATCGTTTTCGTAGCGTCAGCGTTTCGTAGCTTCAGCGTTTCGTAGGCTTTAGCCGTTTCGTAGCGTCAGCGTTTCGTCATACAGTTTTACTGTCTGCAGCATGGTGACATCAGAGCGGTAGAGGGTGTTGATGCGGTGGGTGGCTCGTTGGACGAGGGATGTGGTAAAGTCATGGTCGAGGGTTTGGAGCATGGCTTGGCACATACTGTCGGCTGAGGAGACATCGCAGAGGATGCCACAGTTGCCTTCATCGAGAACCTGAGGTACGGCACCAGAGTCTTTGCCTCCAATGACAGGGATGCAACGGGACATGCCTTCGAGAAGGATGTTGCCGAAGGTCTCTTCGAAGGAAGGATGGATGAGACAGGTGGCGGTGTCGATGACGGAGATGAGTTGGGAGTGTGGAATACGCCCTAAGAACTTCACTCCTTCGGACAGAGAGTTGGACTGTGCATAGTCATAGACGGTGGTGTCCTCTGTGTATTCACCAACAAGGAGAAGCTGGGCGTCGGGATGCTGACGACGGAAGAGACTGAATGCCTGAAGGAGTGTGACAATGTTCTTTCGAGTGTCGGAGATGACATGACAGATGGATATGAAGACAGGATGGTCGGGTTTTGGTGTTGGGGAATCAAGCACTATTGCCTTGTCAATAGGATTGTAGATGATGGACACATCCTTGTATGGGTAGTCGGTGATGATACGACGATAGGTGTATTCGGAGTTGGCAATGAAATGTATCTTATTGCCAAACATCACTCGACGGAAGATGTAGAGGTAGAAGTACCAACGGAGCTTGACTTTCCACCCTTGCTGAAGGGAAAGGATATATGGACACCAGTCGCGAACGGTGCAGAAGACGGGAAGTCGGTCGGCAAAGCGTTTGGCGGCAAGTGCATATTCGTAAGTCCACTGAGCATGTAGCACATCGATGTCGGAGAGGTGCTGAGAGATGAACTGGGACAGTTTGCGGTGGAAGGTAAGTGGGGAGAAGGTACGGAATCCGTTGCGACGAATGTCGCGAGGAACGATATATATATGTAGATGTGAGGAATGGAACTCGACTGGTTTGTCGTCATCGTAGGTGTCGGTAAAGACTGAGACGGTGTGACCAGAACGGAGGAGTTCGGTGATGTAGGTTGACACAGCTGTGGTATTGGTGTACATACTTGGCAGTTCGGCACCGGGTATGAACTGCGAGAATGCTGACGGATTGGCTGGTCCTACTATTCCTATGTGATGTAATGAATTCAATTTTGATTGGGGTTAGTTGCCGTTGGCAAGGTTAGTTGCCTTCGGCAAGGTTAGTCGCCTTCGGCGAGGTTAGTTGCTTTTGGCAAGGTTAGTTGCTTCGCAAGGTTAGTTGCCGTTGGCGAGGTTAGGGGTTAGGGTTGAGAGGTTAGAGACGCTTCGCTTGTCCCAGTAACTACCCCGACTCCCTCCCCTTTGGGGAGGGCTGGGGAGAGGTTTTCTATAACCAATGCGGAACTGGTTGTTTCTCGACTTTGCGTGACTTGGCGGTCTTGAGGGTTTGGGTTGGAAGCCAGAGGAGGGCTTGGAGACACTCAAGGGGTTTGTCTCGCTGGTCGTTGATGACCTTGAGGTATTGCTTGAGTCGTTGAGGGAAGGTGTGGTCGATGTTGCAGGCTTCGGAGAAGAGTTCGCGTTTGACTTTACCTTTCTTATATACTGTGATGTTGCCAACCACTTTTCTATCATGACGGACCTTAGCTTGGGGAACGACATAGAGAGGAATGTGGTGATAGTGGAGACGATGAACATAGTTATCGTCTTCGGAATACTGGCGGAAGAGAGGATTGAATCCTCCTATATGGTGGAGTATGCTGATTGGCATGAACCAACATGCTGCATTGACATAATGAACTGGGTATTTCGCAGAGAGGGAGTCGATGAGGAGGTCATCGAGGAGGGTGTTGGTGGCACGAAGAAGGGTGTTCTGCTTGAAGTTGGCATCAAGAGCCGAACCGTCGCCATTGAGATGGACAGGACTGAGAAGTGACTTACCATCAGACTGGGCAAGGAGCAGTTGAATCATATTGTCGGCGATATATGCATCCTGATTGAGCAGAAGGACATAATCGGCTTTCTGTTCAAGGGCATAACGCATTCCTACATTGTTTGCCTGACCAAAACCGAGATTTTGAGTCTGGGGAAGTATGATGACTTCGGGATAGTTGGCACGAATGAAGTCGAGTGTGCCATCAGTTGACATATTGTCGATGACAACTGTGGTACAAGGCACGGTACTCATGCGAAGAGAACGTAGGCATGAGTCTATCCATTTCATTCCGTTGTAGGTTACTATGATGGTTATTATCTTCATATCTTAAATCTGACTGCGAAAAATACGACAAAGAACATAATGAGCATGATTGCCATTGTGGCGTAGTGACCAATGAAGGGCCATGCAAACAAACCATGCGTGAAGAAGCAGACATAAATGCCTACTATGAGGATGCGAGACAAGGTAAGCTCTTTCCACTTCTGCTGAAGGAAATAGTAGAAGGCAATGAGGAGGAGCATGAGCAACACATATCCTATGATTCCAAGATCGAGATATACTTCTCCACCAAAGGTGTCGAAGACGTTTGGAACGACTTTGGCATGTTTTGAGATGACATTGTAGTGGTCGTTCATATCGTATATCTTATGGAAGAAGGTCTTGGAGATGAATGGAAATTCTCGGTCGATGGTGAATGGTGAGTTATGACCTTCCATTATCATGATGGAGAAGTTGTTGACATGTTGTCCGGCATAGCCATAAAGCGACTCCATAGGGTCGTACTTCTGGTCTCCATTGTCAAATCGAGAGAAGGTGATGATGGAGAACACTATTCCAATAAGCACTCCCATGACGACGGAGAGGGTGACAACCACTCGTTTGATGCCACGAGAGAGGTAAGGATAGGAGAAGCAGAAGAGGAGGAAGAAGTCGAACACCCAATATATCATTGCTGCTCGACCTGCCATGATGATGGAGAGGACAGCTTGTACGATGGATGCCAAGAAGATGCCAACCTTGATGAGTACATTGCCCTTGACAAACGAACAGAGGTAGAAAAGGAGCATGAGGGCAAGGGTTGGGAACGGTATGGAAACCATAATCTGTGGCAACACCATGAGGTATGAGCCTTGTGATGTACCAGAATCAAGGTCCTTGTAGTGTTGGTCACGAACATCTGCCATGTCCATGATAAGTGCATCTTTGATGTCTTCCATACTGCTCATGATGATGAGGAAACTGGAGACTATCATAAGGAAGCATAGCAAAAGGAGGAACTTGACTTTTATAGGGTCGGGCTTCACTATCTTCTTCGTGGAGAAGAGATGGAGCGGCATGATGACAACTGTCCACTGGAAACAGAAAAGGACGAGTGTGAAGAGGTTGTATGACATCTTGTTGATACCATACTCTCCATACAGTTCGTTGACATCAATCATGATTGCACAAAAAGAAATGACGATGAGTAATGTTACCGCAGCAACATCAACGCCAAATCTCTTGTTCTTGAAAAAGAGGTAGATTCCAAGAAAGGTAAAATATATGAATGGAAGTGCAATCATTTTCTATTTTTTCCTGATTAATACTAACAAATAGTCCATGTCCCTCCAACCAAAGAAGAGTGCTTTGGTCTGTTTGAGGAAGAGATGACGATAGGCTGGAATCATGGCATCGGCAAAATATCCGGCAGCGAGATTGCTGGCTATGGCAACAAAGGCTGCGGCAATGACTCCGTAGGTTGGGAGAAAGAGGTAGTTGAGCAAGACACAAACTACACATCCGAAAGCATCACGGAAGATGGCATATTTCTGGAGTCCCTCGATGACAAGCATGGCTCCTGCTGTGTTGGAGAGAGATACACTTACTGCTTTGAACGACATCAACTGGAGGATGGCAACGGCAGGAAGATATGCTTCACCAAAGAGAAGGTAGATAATCCAATAGGCACAAAGGGACATGGCAATGGCTGCTGCCAATGAACACCAGATGGAGAGGTTCATGAACTGTTGACTCTTCTTCTCGTACTCTACCCCACTCTCTTTCAATGCTCTGGTAAGAACTGGAGAGATGGTTTGGGAGAGTATCATTGGTATATAGATAAGTATCTCAACAAAACGACTGGCAACGGAGAAGTAGCCTACCGATTCCTTGTCAATCATCTGTCCAATCATGACTTGGTCTATGCGTTGATAGACAATGACTGCTGCACTTGTCAGCATCAATGGGAAGGACTCCTTGAGGAGATAAGGAACGTAGGAACGGTCAAACTTCCAATCGAAGATACTACCAATCTCTTTGCTATAGACAGCACAGTAACCTACTCCAACGATGAGGACATCAAGCATCAGGGCAACAACAAACCATGTGAGGGATGCCTCGATGTAGAGAAGGAACAACTTGATGCAGATGCAGATAAGTGTTCGGACAATCTCTGTCTGCACTACCCTCTGGTTTTGTACCAATGCATAGAAATAATTGCGAGCTACGATGAAGGAGTTGAGGATAATGGAAACGGAATATATGGCAACAAGTGCTGTGACATATATATCAGCATCCATAAAGTAGCTTGTGGCAATGCAAAGAACGATACATATTACTCCAGTGAAGAGTCGAATGCCGAAGGATGTACCTATTATATTATTATAGTCGTAGGTTCCTTTGGCTTCCTCTCGGATTTCGATGTTGTCGAGTCCGAATACGGAGAGGGTTTGGAACAAGAACACATAACTGACTACATAGTTCATCAGTCCATATTGTTCTGGTCCCAAGAACCTGGCAACGATGATGCCAACAACAAGTGAACTGAAGAGGTTCACCATCTTGCCAGCCATTGCCCAATATACGTTCTTTACTATTTTATTTCTATTGTTCAAGTGAGTTGAGAGGTTAGTTGCTTTGCAAGGTTAGTCGCTTTTGGCGAGGTTAGTTGCTTGGCAAGGTTAGTTGCCGTTGGCAAGGTTAGGGGGTTATTAGAAGGTGAAGTGGATTTCATCTCTAAGCAACCAAAGGGAAGCGAAGATAGACGAGAGGATAAGCATTCCTATGACGAAAATCATACGCTTTGGTCCGGCTGGTTTGATAGGAACAGTAGCCGACTTGAGGATAGTGAATGCAGGAGTCTTCTCCTGTACCTTAGCCTTCATAGCCTGAAGCTGAGTCTGCATGGCTGTATAGGAATTGAGTTTGAGTGACATATCTGTTTCGAGTTTGTCACGTTCAAGAACTGTAGACTGCAGAATGGCATCCTTGTGAGAATCACAGAAACGACCATATCTGTCTGCTGCTAAGTTGTACTCAATCTTGGCACTATCAGAGAGATGCTGATAATACTGAAGGTCCATACGAGACTTGCTGGTACGGTAGAGAGTGATGAAGTTTTGAAGACGATGCATAACAGAATCGGCTACAGTAGCAGATATAAGACGATCTTGGTCCATAACCGAGATAGTGATGACATCAGTCTTCTTGTCATGAGAACAGATAATGTTGTTCTTCACCTTTTCGCAAAGTCCATAGTCATCTTCAGACATGAAGAATGGATTGATTTTGGAATCTCCACCACCAGGACCAGCCTTCTTCTTTGAGCCAAGAAGACTCTTAGCCCAACGCATTGCATCCTTGAATGGTTGTTTGATGACATTCTTCTTCTGGTGCTTCTTCAAATATGTGTAGTAGTCTGTTGCCACTTCTCCATCTTCTGTCTTAACCTGAATGTCGAAAAGACTGACAATAAACTCTGGTGACTCAAACAAATCAGGATACAACATTGGGTAGATAGCATCGCTGCTGTTCATTCCACCAAGATTGATACCGAAGTTTGAGGCAATAGACGAAAGTCCACCACCAGCCAATGAAGGATCGGTTGATTCTGGTGCTAACGATACTTCACTTGTATAATAACGTGGTTCAGGGAAAATCCAAATGCAAGAGAGAACAAATACTATTGCCCACATCTTCATGAAGAACATCTTCTTGCTCCATAGAATGTTGAAACATTTCTTCAAGTCAATCACATTCTCGGAATTGTTCTCGTTGCTATTTATTTCTAAATCGTCGTTTGGACTCATTTGAAAATTAAAAATTAAAAGTTAATAATTAAAATTTAACATCGGGATTACCGAAATGAAACTTACCTAAATGGTACATGGTAAATGGTTCAATGGTAAATGGCTCAATGGTACATCCCCTTATTTCTTCAACAGATTAGCAATAGTTGCTACGACTGCCGCGATAGATGCTGAAGACGAACCAATACTGAGGATTTCGGCAGTTGACATCTTGTTTTTCTGCTTCTTGCTTGGCACAACAATCTGACAACCAGGTTGTATATCCTTGCTTCGAACATGACTAATCTGCTTTACTGAACCATTCATATAGATGGCATATACACGACTCTTTCGAGCCTTATCGCCATAACCACCGGCACGTTTGATATAGTAACCGAGTGACTTACCCTTGTCATAGTTCATTGTGATTGGGTACATCACATCACCACTAATCTTCACCGTATTAGAATATTGTGGAACATAAAGGCGGTCACCTTCACGAAGTACGATGTCGTCAGTACCCTTCTTGTTTTGCATTGCTTCTTCAAGGTCAATAGCAACAGGATATGTATTACCGATATCAAGTTTCATCTGAAGAAGTGAGTCGGCACGGTTAAGGTCGAAGTTCTTGTCGGTTGTTGACATAGACTCTTCGTAGAGAGCAATCTGCTGAGTACGAAGTGTTGCTTCTACCTGTGCTTTTTCTTCACGAGTCATGATACGTTCAAGACGAGCCCCCTTGATATATGCAAGACTACTAACACCACCAGCAGCTTCCACGAGGTCACTAAGTGTGTAGTTCTTACTTGTCATTGAGTACTGACCACTGAAGTTGACAGCACCTTCAATCATCACATTCTGCTGTTCTGAGTAAGATGGACTCTTACGAACAACAACTTCGTCGAATGGAAGAAGCTTAAAATGTTTGTCAGAATCAATCTTGAAATTGTCATTGAGTTGGAATGAGAATGTCTCAGCAATGTTTTCATCATCAACAAGTGCCTTCATATCGTTCTTACGACGGAACACATCAATCTTAACTGTTGATGCAGCTTCAGTAAGACCACCAGCCTGAAGGATAAGGTCTTCTATCTCTGTGTTCTCAGCATATACATAAGTACCAGGATAGTTTACCTCACCATTAATCTTAAGTGTCAACTCACCTTGCATTTCAAGGATTGAAGGAATGAAGAGAACATCATTCTTACGAAGAGGAATGTCGGCTACTGTACCATCCATGATGCCCTTGATGTCAACTGACACAACTTCAAGATTGAGGTCATCCTTTGTTCTGTGCATTACGGCACGAGAAAGGAATGCCTCTTCACGAAGACCATCAGCAGCATTTACAAGTTCACGAACACTGTTAATCTTTCCATTCATCTGGAACTGACCAGGATGGAACACAGCACCACGAATCTCTACCATATTTGAGAAACGAGGAATGACACTATCAACATAAAGTGAGTCGCCATCATCAACAGTAAATCCACTGAAGTCGAACTCTTCAACTGTATGCATTGAGTATTCATTTCCACTCTTACGAACAAGACGAACATTCTTCTTGTAAGCATCTCCAGTGAAACCACCAGCATAACTGAGGACAGTCTTAACACTTTCCTTCTTCTTCATTTCGTAGAACATTGGTCGCTTAACCTTACCACGAACTTCAACAAGACATTCGTATGGACCAACAACGATGATATCATTATCACTAAGACGAATGTCACCCTTAGCATTTCCGTTGAGGATATAATCGTAAACGTCGATAATGGCAATACATCTTCCTGAACGATAAACCTTTATGTTACGAAGAGTACCAATGTCGTTGATACCACCAGCAGCATAGAGGGCATTGAAAGCAGAAGAAAGCGAACTGAGCGAATATGTTCCAGGTACATTTACTTCACCCATAACTTGTACTTGAATGGTACGAGTATTTCCTACTGCGAGGTTTACGGAACAATTAGAATAGTATTTGCCGAGCTTACTCTTAACGGCAGCATTCGCTTGACTAACACTAAGTCCACCAAGAGTGATAGGACCTACTCCTTCAATCACAACTGTTCCATCTGGAGAGATGTCGCCTTCAAATGTCTGCTGTGTATCTCCCCAAACATCGATAATGACATTGTCACCAGCTCCAAGCCGGTAGTTGGCAGGAGTTGCCATGTTCTGATTTGGTTGGAATGTAAGCATTTGGTTGTTGAAGATATTACGACCAAACACCTGACTCTCATCCTTGAAATAATTCTGGTAATAGATGAGTGAGTCGATGTCCATGAATTGTATCTCATCATTCAACTCCTGAAGACGCTCTTCTCTTGTACCATAATTGCGGTTATTAGTACGGTACTGAGAACGAATCATATAGTTCTGTTGCATCTGGTTGTTTTCACCAGCAATCTGACGATCTTGTTGCTGACGAGTACGACTCACATTCTTTGTTTTTCCTGTAAGGTCAGAAGCACCAAGCTGTTTCTGTTCTGCTTCATACTTCTTACGAACTCGACGCAACTGTTCTGTTGTTACTCCTCGTTGCAAGAGTTTTGTGACAATTGTCTTTTGGTCAGCACCTTTTTCTTGCTGTTCAATCACATATCTGATGACCTGATCATCCGACATTGACTGAGCGAAGATTACTTGTGGCAATAATGCCAAAGAAAAGATAATAAGCAGTTTCTTAATCATTATGTTGATTGATTTTAATTATCAAGTATTTGTTTATTAATAGATTTTATTCAACAGTTTATTTGAGAGTGTATTAAAAAATCTTACCACCAAACACCGAGAGAGCAGTCCTGAGTATGATTTTCGCATCCAAGAGCAATGAACGATGTCTAAGATAATCGAGATCATATTCAAGTCTTTTCAACATCTTTTCGACAGTATCGGTATAACCATTGTAGAGAGTGGCATAGGAAGTAACTCCAGGACGACTAATATACAGCAATTCATAATCCTTATTGTGCTGCATTATCTGCTCGATAAACACTCTACGTTCTGGACGATAACCAACGAACGACATATCTCCGATGAAGACATTCCATAGTTGTGGAAGTTCGTCAAGGTGATGTTCTCTTAACATCTTACCTTTCTGAGTCAGTCTATCATCTTCTTTTTGAGCAAGACAAGCTCCGTCACTTTCGGCATTAACCACCATAGTACGGAACTTGTATATCTGAAAGGGACGGCCACCCTTCCCTATTCTTTCTTGTGAGAATATTACAGGACCATCACCTTCACTCTTGATGAGCAAATAGATGACTGCAAACAACGGAGACAAGAATATCAGCCCCAAAAAGGAGCCAATAATGTCAACAGCACGTTTCACTATTCTTTCCGCACAATTCATTCCGTCGATATTCTGTATATGTAAACTTTTATTCATTAATTATTATCGCTAACAGGCTATTTTTATAAATATAAAAACGCACTTATTAAATATATATTGTGTAAAAACCTTGCAAAGTTACATATTATTATCGGTTTTCCTAATAGAAAAACATAAATTTTATAAAGTTCAAACAAACTTTTTAGGTTCAAAATTGTAATTTTAACGTGTTTTATCATTACCTTTGCACGAAAATAGAAATAATACATGAACGAAAACAATTATAACCAACTCCCAAATCCTTGGATTTCCGTCATACCTCTCGTGGTACTCATAGCTATGATTTCACTAACTATCACTCTCTTTGGAAGCGACGCCTTGAGTGGTGGAAGTCAGGTCTCGTTATTTATTGCAACTGGTGTTTGTGTCAGTTTGTCAATGCTCATCTACAAGAAACCATGGAAAGAATTTGAAGAAAGCATAAAGAACACTATTGGTGCATCAAGTGTTTCGATTGTTATACTTATCATTATCGGTATGCTTTCTGGTTCATGGATGATTAGTGGTGTTGTTCCAACTCTCATCTATTATGGGGTACAGATAATGTCACCACAATTCTTTCTTGTCAGTACCTGTATCATTTGTGCTATCGTAAGTGTTATGACAGGTAGTTCATGGACCACAATCGCCACTATCGGTATTGCACTTTTAGGTATTGGAGATGCACTCAATGTTCCTGCTGCCTGGACTGCTGGTGCAATCATTTCTGGAGCATATTTTGGAGACAAGATTTCACCTTTGAGTGATACTACAATTCTTGCTGCATCATCTGCTGATACAGAATTATTTACACATATTCGTTACATGCTTTATACCACTACTCCATCTATGGCAATAACAGCAACTATTTTTCTCATTGCAGGGTTCTGGTTTAGCAGTTCAAATACAGTACAAGTAACGGACTTTACAGAAGGACTTTCAAACAGTTTCAATATCACACTTTGGTCACTCATTGTACCTATTTTTACAGGACTATTGATTTGGCGAAAAGTGCCATCACTTATCACCCTTTTTGCTTCGTCACTCATTGCAGGAATTTTTGCACTTATCTTCCAGCAGGAGGTGCTTCTTGAAGTGGCACATGAGACTATTCCGAATGCACTTAATATGATAAAAGGTGTGATGATAACATATTTCACATCAACAAATGTTGAAACAGGAAACGAAACACTCAACAATCTCGTTTCTACTGGTGGAATGGCAGGAATGTTGAACACCATCTGGCTCATTCTTTGTGCCATGTGTTTTGGCGGAGTAATGGTAGCAAGTGGAATGTTGTACAGCATTACTTCCGTCGTCATAAAACTCATTCGCAATACATTCGGACTTGTTGCCTCGACTGTTTGTACTGGCATTCTGCTCAACATCGTCACTTCCGACCAATACATCTCCATCATTTTGAGTGCTAATATGTATAAAGATGTATATAAGAAGATGGGGCATGAAGGCAGACTCCTCTCTCGTACTACTGAGGACTCGGCAACTGTCACTTCTGTACTTATCCCTTGGAACACATGTGGTATGACACAAGCAACGGTGCTTGGTGTTCCAACAATGACATATTTCCCATACTGTTTCTTCAATATTATCTCTCCATTTATGTCATGCTTTATCGCCGCAATAGGATATAAGATAAAAATAAAAAAGAATACAAATCAAGACAAATAATTAAATACATAACGATAAATAATTAAACAAATAGAATATGAACAACAAAATCAAAAACATTTGCACACTTCTTCTCGGTGCATTCCTCCTCACTTCATGTTATACACTTAACAGCAGTAGTGCATTTTTTAATGGAATCGATGTGTCACACTATCAGGGTGATATTAATTGGGATAAAGTAGCAGAAAACAAGAACATTAAGTTTGTATACATCAAGGCATCAGAAGGGGCAACCGTCAGAGACAAAGCTCGTGCAATATATGCTTATGGTGCTAAGAGTAAAAGTATAAAGGTGGGATATTATCATTTCTTCCGTGCCTCTTCAACAGGTGCTGACCAGTTCCAGAACTACCTTGAAGCTATTGAAGGACTCCCTATCGACCTCATTCCTGTTCTCGACATTGAAACAGAGCCAAAAGCAAGTGAAATGGCAAACTTCGAGAATGGCATAAAAGTATTCATGCATCTTTGTAAAATTCGCTTTGGTGTTTATCCTATCATCTACACTATGCCAAACTTTGACAAGAAATATCTTGGTTTCCTTGCAGACAGAAAGAAGTGGTATTGCGGTCGAGTTGGTAATGAAAATGCTATCATGGAAAAGTGCGTGATGTGGCAGCTCGCCATTCAACCTATTAATGGCATAAACGGCAATGTTGACCTTGACCTATGTCCAAAGATGCGAAAGATTAGGAAGTATCTCCGCTAATTGCAAAACATATTCTGAAAACACATATCTCATAACCTAATAAACAGTCAATGATAAAGATTGATTACCTTAAAGCTGCCAACTATTCTCTCATCCGCAATGGCATAGCAGTATTGAAGTCACTCGACATAACCAACACCACATCAAGTGTCTTGCGAAACTGTCGTGTGGCTATTGAAGGAGAATACCTTAAGCAATCAATTTCAAGTATTATTGAAAGTGTTGCAATCCACGAAACAGTGCGCATAAAAGATGTTGACATCATTCCAGATGCCGACCAACTTATTTGTTTGACAGAAGGAACAAAGACCACATTCAAGGTTTCGATAATGTCGGAAGGAACAGAGATTCACAATGAAGAATTTCCTCTCGACATCATGGCTTATGACCAATGGCTTGGTACTTCTATCCTTCCACAAACACTTGTTTCGTTCGTAACACCAAACCATCCTGCAATCAACAACATCATCACAAAGGCAGCTGTGGTGCTGAAGGAATTGACAGGTTCAAGTAGTTTCATTGGCTACCAGTCTGGCAACACAAATGATGTCCGTGCTCAAGTAGGAGCAATATTTACTGCTTTACATCAACACGGCATCATATACAAAGGATTACCAGCAAGTTATGAGTCGTATGGTCAACGCATCACTCTGCCTGAAAACGTCCTTGATGGCAAGATTGGCAACTGTATCGAACTGACGCTTCTCTTCTGTTCTATACTCGAAAGCATTGGTATCAATTCGGGTATCATCATCTGCAAAGGTCATGCTTACCTTGCCATTTGGCTTGTAGATGACTGTTGCAATTATAGCATCATTGACGACCCTTCTTTCATCGAAAAGAAATGCTCGAATGGCATTGACGAGATGATGGTGTTGGAGTGCACAAAGGTTACTTCCGAAAATGCAGTCTTTAAGGATGCTATTGCCACAGCAGAACACAAACTCAACGATTTTAGCACATTCGAGATGTTTATCGATGTGCTTCGTTGTCGACTCGAACATTTCTTGCCTCTCCCTTCCCGAGTTCAGCAAGATGGCAAATGGACCGTTGAAGGGGTAGAACATGACTCCTGCATCACTGAGATACAGAAGCATGACCGCTATGACCTTTCCAAGATAAATGCCACAAACCATGAAGTGACAAAGTTTGACATTTGGGAACGCAAGCTCCTCGACTTCTCACTTCGTAACTCCCTTCTCAATCTTAATCTTGGTCGTCGTGCCATTCAAATTATCTCGTTCGACATAGACAAGATTGAAGACAAACTATCTGATGGCGAGGAATTCTGCATTATATCTAAGCCTGACAATTTCTCAGTCGAGGACAACAATACTAAAGTATTGGTTTCCAAGTCCGCAGAGAATATTCACGAACTGATCAACAAAGACATAAACCGTCATCAGCTCCATTCTTTCTTGACAGAATCCGAGACCAAGAATGCGTTGAAAAACATATATCGTGGTGCAAGGAATGCCATAGAAGAGACTGGCGCAAACTCCCTTTTCCTCTCTGTCGGCACACTCCGTTGGCTTGAGACACCAAGCAGCACAAACTATCGTTATGCTCCTCTCATTCTCATTCCTGTCGAGATGGTTTACAAGAAGGGAAACTACTTCATTCGTACTCGAGATGAGGAAACAATAATGAACATCACTCTTCTTGAGTTCCTTCGCCAATCGTATGACATTAAGATAAATGGCATCGACCCTCTTCCAAAGGACGAGCACGGCGTTGATGTGAGTCTCATCTTCACACTCATCCGTGATGCTCTCAAGGACCAAAAGGGTTGGGATGTGGAAGAAGAGTGCATTCTTGGCACCTTCTCTTTCAGCAAATTCCTCATGTGGAACGACATCCACAACCATCGTGACGAGATGCTTAACAACAATGTCATCAGTAGTCTTGTAGAAAATCGACTCACTTGGTCTCCTACTCCTATCTCACTCAACCTCAAGGACATTGACCGTACTCTTCCGCCATCAGAGATTGCCATTCCTGTACCAGTCGATTCTTCTCAACTTGCGGCAGTCATCGAAGGAGGCAAAGGCAATTCATTCATCCTTTACGGTCCTCCAGGAACAGGTAAGTCGCAGACCATCACTAACCTTATAGCAAATGCTCTCTACCAGAACAAACGAGTGCTTTTCGTAGCGGAGAAGATGGCAGCACTTAGTGTCGTTCAGAGTCGTCTTGCGAAGATTGGACTTGACCCATTCTGTCTTGAAATACACTCGAATAAAGTTACAAAGAAACATATTCTCGAACAACTCAGTTCGGCTCTTTCCGTCTCTCATATCGCTTCTCCTGCCGAGTTCAACGACAAGGCAGAAAAGATATTTGCACAGCGGAAACTCCTTATTAATAATATGACACATCTTCACGACATTGCTTCTGAAGATGGACTGTCACTATACGACTGCATCGTTCGATATGAAGCTATTGATGCTGCCATTCTCTCTCTGTTCAGTTTGAATAGAGAACTTGACTTTACCCTATCAAAATATGGACAAGAAAGCATAGACGAGTCGCTCAACAAACTTGATACTATGCTTAAACTTGTTGGTCAACCATCTACAAATCCTCTTCGAGGTTTGCACCTCTCAGCAGATGGTTTCTCGCCAGATACTCTCGTTGAAGATTTGCAACAGTCAAAGTCATTCATCGAGGAATGTAGAAAGAACGTAAGCAGTCTCGCTCTTGTCTCGTCTCTTCGTGAAAAACTTCTTCGCAACAACACCGAACTCCTTCTCCGTCAAGATGCAAAAGAACTATATGATGACTGGAGAGAGGCTAAGGCAAAGTGGTTCATTCCTCGTTATTTTGCAAAGAAAAACTTTATCAAGAAACTTCGTGAATACAATCAATATCTTACAGAGAATGAAGTAGATACACTCTTGAACGATTTGCTGGACTATAAGTCAAAGCACGATACTGTTGAGGAGTTGAATGGAATACTCAACAAGTACTTCTCTTTCGCTACTCAAACAGACGAAATGCCAAGCGACTCAGTCCTTACAAAAGCTGTTGAAAGCATTACTCTTTGGGTAAATAATAAGGACAAGATGCGTGACTGGTTGCATTGGTGCAACTTCAAGATCGAACTCTTTGCAAAGGGACTCTCGTGTGTTTACCAAACTCTTGAACAAGAACAATGGCAGGCTGACGCTCTCCACAAGTCACTCCTCAAGACTCTCTACAAGGAGAAAGCACAAAATAAGATGGCTGCCATACCACAACTTGCCTCGTTCGAGGGTATGGTTTTCGACGAGACAATAAAACTCTACAAGCAGTTGGCAGAAGAATTCCAACTCCTTACCCAAAAGGAACTCTACTCTCGACTTGCATCTCGCATTCCTCGAGTAACAGACAATGTCAACAGTAGCAGCGAGATAGGTCTGCTCAACAGGTGCATTTCGAGTGGTGCTCGTGGAGTGTCACTTCGTGGTCTGCTCGACCAAATTCCTTCTCTCCTACCTCGTCTGTGTCCTTGTCTGCTCATGTCACCAATGAGTGTGGCACAGTTCCTCGACCTCTCACAAGAGAAGTTTGACCTTGTCATCTTCGACGAAGCATCACAGATGCCTACGAGTGAGGCTGTAGGAGCAATAGCACGAGGCAAATCACTTATCGTGGTGGGCGACCCAAAGCAGATGCCACCAACAAGTTTCTTCACATCCACAAATGTGGATGAGGAGGAAGCAGCCATTGATGACATGGAGAGCATCCTCGAGGATTGCCGCACTCTCAATATTCCTTCGCTTCAACTTAATTGGCACTATCGTTCTCGTCATGAAAGTCTTATAGCATTCTCGAACAACGAATACTACGAGGGTTCACTCATCACCTTCCCTTCTGTCGATGACCGTGTGACAAAGGTGGGATATGTACCTGTCAAGGGTTACTACGACAAGGGAGGCAAGCGTTCAAACAAGGCTGAAGCTGAAGCTATAGTAAATGAGATAGTGCGTCGTCTTCGCAATCCAGAACTCACGAAGATGAGCATTGGAGTCATTTCGTTTAGTGTTGTGCAACAGAGTCTTATCGAAGATATTCTTCAGGACCGACTTGATGCCGACAAGACACTTCGTGAGGCAGCAGACAACATTTACGAACCTATCTTCGTGAAGAACCTTGAGAATGTACAGGGAGATGAACGCGATGTTATATTATTCTCTATTGGATATGGTCCAAACAAGGAAGACAAGGTATCTATGAACTTCGGTCCTTTAAATAATATAGGTGGTGAACGCCGCTTGAATGTGGCTGTCAGTCGTGCTCGTTGCGAGATGATAGTATTCTCAACTCTCAAGGCTGCCCAGATTGACCTTCGTCGAAGCAAGGCAAAGGGAGTGGAAGGTTTGAAGCATTTCCTTGAATATGCAGAGAGCCAAACTCTGGTCAAGAACAGCAACAACGCTTCATTGCGTTCCGATACAGTAATAGCAGAAAACATAGCGTCTGCCCTCAACAAACATGGTTATCAAGCAAGCACAAGCATTGGCCGTTCCGTGTTTAAGGTTGATATAGCTGTGTGCAGCCCATCCAATCCTAATGAATATCTGCTTGGCATCCTGCTTGATGGAGAGGGTTATCGTGACACACAAACCACTCGTGACCGTGAAATCGTACAACCATCCGTATTGAGCAGTCTGCGTTGGAAGGTAATGCGAGTTTGGAGCGTTGACTGGTTCAACAATCCAGAACGAGTCATTTCTCGCATCATTGAGAATATCGACTCCACTCCTACTCCCGACCCAATAACAGTTCCGCTCAAGTTCGACATCTCGTCGGAACCAGAATTGGAAGCAAAGAGTAATGCCACTGAATATATTGAGTACAAAAAGACAAACTCTTCTTTATCATCTGCTTACATCAAGGAAATAGTAAAGACAGAACAGCCTATACCCCTTTCTCTTCTCAGCAAACGAGTGGCTTCAGTTCGTGAAATATCAAGAGTCACAGCAAAGCTCAGCCGTGAGGTTCTTGACTATGCCACACAGACTCTTTATGTTGAGAACGACCATTCCACTCAGGTGATTTGGACAGACAAGGAGGCATCACAGAACTACACTTCGTACCGCGTCAATTCCAATCGTGATGTTCTCGACATCCCATTCGTGGAGATTCGCAACGCCATTCTTGAGGCAATAACCGAACAATTCTCCATTGCACGCGATTCACTCTCGCTCATCGCAGCAAAGAAACTTGGTTTCACTCGTAGAGGAACAAATGTTGACAACACCATCAATTCTGCAATCGAACAAATGTTGTCACAACACATTATCACAGAACAGGATGGTAATCTTAAACAAGCAGAAAACTAACAATTACCCCTTTCTCCCTTTGATAAATGCAAATAAAACCGTACATTTGCATTTCAAAACAAGGAAAACAGATATAAACAACAATTAAAACATACAAATAATATGGTAAAGCACATCATTCTCTGGACACTCAATCCAGAACTTTCAGAAGAAGAAAAGAAGTCGGTCAAGGCAGGCATTAAGCAGGGACTTGAAGGACTTGTTGGCAAGGTTCCTGGACTCATTGAAGTAAAGGTAAACATCGACGGACGACTCGACTCGTCAAACTGCGATGTGATGCTCGACAGCACACTCAACACACCTGCTGACCTCGCTGCATACACTAAGCATCCTGCACATGTAGAAGTGGCAGACACAAAGGTTCGTCCTTATACTGTACAAAGAACTTGCCTCGATTATGAATTCTAAACCACACAATTTCTAAAATGAAGAAATCGCTCGTTATACTCTCTTTATCAGCATTGTCCATGAATGCTTTTGCACAAAGCATCACTCCTGAAATGCTGAACAAGATGGAACAGGAAAACAAAGTTTCTGGTACATCGAAAGCCATTCGTAATGCTCTCGCAGCAACAAGCGTGGCAAGCATCGCACTTAATCAAGACAACCAGACAGAGAAGAACACATACTTCTCCAACTCAGTACCTTCTGTTGGCATCACAGACCAGAAGTCATCAGGTCGTTGCTGGCTCTTCACAGGTTTGAATGTGCTTCGCGCACAGATGATTAAGAGCCAGAGCCTTGAAGGAATGGAGTTTTCGCAGAACTACCTCTTCTTCTATGACCAACTTGAGAAGTCGAACCTCTTCCTTCAGGCAGTCATCGACACACGCAAGAAGGACATGAACGACCAGACTGTGATGTGGCTCTTCCAGAATCCACTCTCTGATGGTGGTACATTCACTGGCGTTGCCGACCTCGTATCTAAGTATGGCGTTGTGCCAAAGGGTGTGATGCCAGAGACATACGCAAGCAACAACACAAGCAGTTGGACTGGCTACATCAAGCGTAAACTTCGTGAGGATGCACTTGCACTCCGTGAGACAAAGGCAACAGACCGCCAACTTCAGGACATGAAGACAAAGATGCTCAACGAGATTTACCACATGCTCACTCTCACACTTGGCGAACCAGTGAAGGAATTTACTTGGGCTCCAAAGAACAGCAAGGGACAGATGACCTCTGCACCAAAGAAATATACTCCTATGTCGTTCTACAAGGAATACTTCAAGACAGACCTTCAGAACGATTACATCATGCTCATGAACGACCCTTCGCGTGAGTATTGGAAGACATACGAGATTCAGTACGACCGTCACACTTACGATGGCCACAACTGGTTGTATATCAATCTTCCTATCGAAGAAATCAAGGAGTGTGCCATTGCCAGCATCAAGGACTCCGTGATGATGTACTTCTCTTGCGATGTGGGCAAGTTCCTCGACCGAAACACAGGCATTTGTGACCTCAATAACTACAACTACGATGAAATCTTCGGAGTGAAGTTTGGTATGAACAAAGCACAGCGTGTTCGTTCTTTCGATTCGGGCAGTACACATGCCATGACACTCAAGGCCGTTGACATCGATGCCGACGGCAAGCCAGTCAAGTGGGAGGTTGAGAACAGTTGGGGTGCCACATCAGGACATCATGGTCACATCATCATGACCGACGAGTGGTTTGACAATTACATGTTCCGTCTTGTTGTTGACAAGAAATATGTGAATGAAAAGATACAGAAGGCAGCCCAGCAAAAGCCTATCCTCCTTCCTTGTTGGGACCCAATGTTTGCAAGCGAAGAATAAAGAATAATATAAAGAATCATGAAAATAACAGATCGTTTCCTAAAATACACAACATTTGATACACAGTCGAGTGAAGAAACCGAGACTACTCCATCCACATCAAAGCAGATGGTGTTTGCAGAGTATCTCAAGAGTGAACTTGAGGCAGAAGGATTTGAAGAGGTAGAACTTGATGAACTCGGCTATCTCTATGCCACACTTCCTGCTAACACAGACAAGCAAGTGCCTACAATCGGATTTATTGCCCACATGGACACAAGTCCTGATGCAAGCGGAGCAAACATCAAACCTCGTATAGTAGAGAACTATGATGGCACGGACATCGTACTTTCAGAGGGCATCGTGACATCAGTTGAGAAGTTCCCAGAACTCCTTCAGCACAAGGGCGAAGACCTCATCGTCACAGATGGCACTACCCTTCTCGGAGCAGACGACAAGGCTGGTATAGCAGAGATTGTTCAGGCTATGGTTTACCTCAAGGAACATCCAGAGATTAAGCACGGTAAGATTCGTGTAGGTTTCAACCCAGACGAGGAAATCGGTATGGGAGCCCACCACTTCAATGTAGAGAAGTTCGGATGCGAGTTTGCCTACACAATGGATGGCAGCGAGATTGGTGAGATTGAGTTTGAGAACTTCAACGCAGCAAGTGCGAAGATAACCATCAACGGCTGTTCCGTACATCCAGGCTATGCTAAAGACAAGATGATTAACGCAGGTCGTGTAGCAGCCGAACTCGTTGGAATGCTTCCTGCAGATGAGACACCAGAAACCACAGAAGGATACCAGGGCTTCTTCCACCTCACAAGTATCAATGGTGGATGCGAGAAGGCATCACTCTCGTTCATCATCCGCGACCACGACCGTGAATACTTTGAGAGCCGTAAAACTGAGATGCAAGAGGTTATTGATGCCATCAACGCCAAGTACGGAGACGGAGTGGCAGTAGCAGAAATCAAGGACCAGTACTACAACATGCGTGAGAAGGTCGAACCAATGATGTACATCATCGACATTGCCAAGCGAATCCATGGTAATTTCAAGAACAGCTTCGAGATCGGGATTATTGCGTTTTGAACCTGGCTGTCGATAGACAGTATCGAGTCGACGCAGATACCCATGAGCCCAGAGCGGATGAATTTCCTTATGCATCAGAGCAAGGTATTCTGCGACGTCTTTTTTATGGGCGAGTGAATTGCCCTGTCTGCCAATACCAATGACGGGACCTTCAGGATTATAGGCTGCATCATGTCGCTTTTTAGCCAGATTTGCTGCTGCAACAAATGTATTGGTGTCTCTTTCATTAAAGACGCGTTCTGCTGTCGAGGCCGATTCTGTCAGCAATTCAGGAGCAAAATTCAGAGGTGAAATGCGCAGATCAGTCGGCGTGAGGACGACAGGTGAAGGTTCGCTGCTGTCCGGTTCCGGAGACGACTCAACAGGCCCCACATTTTCTGCAACAGCCGGCGTTTTCGGAGCCGGAGACGGTTTGGGTTTTCGAGGCTGTGTCTTAGGCGGTTCAACGGGTTTCTTTTTCTCCACCTTCTGAACCGTTTTTTCGACTTTTGGCTGCTGAGTGGCCTTTGCTGCAGGTTCCTCATTTTCCATCGGCTTAGCAGGATCGTACATCGTCGCCGTCATGACTTCATGGGCTTTATGTTCGACCCTGAACTGCGCAGCAAAAATGCCGCCGGGTTCCCCATTTCCGCTCGGGAAAACGCCTGAAAATTCCCCATCAAACACATTGGGATCGCTGACGACCCCCTCTTCCTTGTCCTGAACGATGATCTCATATAATCCGGGTTCAAACACCGCATCAAACTGAAGGCCGAAATCGCGTTTTTCATGCAGATGAGCCTCGGAAATCAGTGTTTTGGAACCGTCATCTTCGACGCGATAAAGACGGGCCGCCTTGGGATTTAAATTTTCGGGTTTGGAAGAGAAAAAGACAGCCGGCTGAATAGCCTGTGCGGGCATGAGTTCAACGGATTCATCGGGGGCAGGCACCATCCCCGAAACGCGCACAGTACGATCCGGCAGCAGATGCCAGGCAATGACACCTACAATCAATGCGTGAAAAACGACAGCAACAACAGTCGCTGCGCTCCACCGTCTGATTTTTCCATGACTGCCGGAATCCATATTGAGAGGTTAAATCCTGGCCTTTGATGCAATTGCGCGGATTTCATCCGCAGTCCACAGCCTTCCCTGATTCATGCCGGGGCATTTCTGCGCCGTTTCATCCCATTCTTCCCTTGAACTGAGATTGCATCGCCAGAAGGGAAAATCACGGCACTGAGAAGGTCTGTATTCATACACGGTACAGCCTTTTCCCTTCTCAAAGAAAATGCAGTGTCCGTCAGGAAAATCATCACGGGCTGTATAGGAATCGAGATGGGGCCGCATATAATCGCGGATGATGACATCCCTGTCCAGTCCCTGCGTATCCTTTAAATGCGCACAGAGGGCATCAAATTCCCGGGGATTAAAATAAACGATGCCGGGTTCACCGCAGCAGCACTGACCGCATTGCTGACAAGTGAACTGAAGACCCTTTTTCCAGAATGGATACATAATTCATTAAACCATAAGAAAAGTCTCTGAATATACTGAATTCTAAGGCAAAATCTGATGAAAGCCGGATTTGGCGCCCAGACGGGGCTAAATGTTTTGCCGATATTTTCAGCCCCATTGATGGGGTTGTGAGGCAAAGCCCCGAAAAAAAGAATTCCAGTGATTATCAGAGATTCCCTAACTTTTAACGGTATGGGCAAGTGCGATAAAACTGAGCCATTCGACGGAAGATTCTTTCAGAATGGCTGCACAGGTGGAAGCCGTTGCACCGGTTGTCATGACATCGTCAATGAGGACGGCTTTTTCAGCGTGAAAATCCTCAGCAACGTGAAATGCACCGTCGAGGTTATGCATACGCTCATCATGGCTGAGGGCAGCCTGATGGGCGGTATGACGGGTTCGAATGAGCACATCATCGCGAAATTCGGTATGAATCTGGGCTTCTTCGAGAATTTTGTGAAGCCTTGCGGCAAAAGTCCAGACAGGATCAAAACCGCGCTCGCGCAGACGACGGGGATGCGGCGGAACGGGAATCAGCACAGCACCTTCCGGAATAAACTTTCGAAGTCTGTCGACATGATCAGTCAATGAGGACAAAACTGCTTTCTGAGCCGCATAATCCTCGTGATATTTCCACTTGGAAATCATGCTTTGAACGGCGCCTTCATAGCGAAAAACAGCGCATGCAGCATCGACGTGTTCCGGAATCGGAACTTCCGGCGCCGCTTCGATGGATGAACCGCATTCTTCGCAGATTAGGCGGCTTGGTTCCGCCAGAAGCACGTCGCACGATGCACAGCGAGTCGGCCACAGAAGATGTTTCAATGCATCCAGCGTCTCAATCAGCATACGCATCCTCCCGACTATTTATGATACGGCTCATTTTTGAGTATCGTCATGGCGCGGTAAATCTGCTCATACACGAGGACTCTTGCCAGTTCATGAGGAAACGTGAGCGGTGAAAGCCCGAAAACGAGATTTGCCCGTTGTCGGAGGCATTCATGATGCCCATAAGCGCCGCCAATGACAAAAGCCATATCTTGAGACTGAGCCAGAAGGCGGCCGATGACCTCAGAAAACTGAACACTGTTCATCATTTTTCCGCGTTCATCCAGCACAAAAAGATACGTCGAAGGCGCAACCATTGCCATGAACTGCCTCGATTCACGCTCGCGAATCTGCATCTCACTAAGCTTTGGTGACGCCTCCGATTTGAGCTCTATTTCCTGGATATTCAGGTAATGTCTGAGCCTTTGAAGAT
>CALBJW010000004.1 GCA_937893145.1 uncultured Prevotellaceae bacterium
TACATAGGGATAAGATGCTAAGTATCAATTTGTCATGATTGCATTTTATGGCTCGGTGTATAGATGTATGGTTGGTTTGGGATTTTTCGTGAAGAAAGTGGACTTTTAAGGCCTTTTTAAAAACAAAAAATTCTTATGTACGAGAAGAAATGGGGTATATATATACACAATGTGCGGGCGAATGTTGCCATTCGTCCGCACGCGTATGTGTATGTTATATAAGATGTGTGTCGAGATTACTTAACGAGAATCTTCTGGATAGTGCCATCAGACATCTTAACGATGTTCATACCCTTCTGGAGTGATGGCTGGCGAACACCTGAGGCGTTGTAGATAGTTTCTATCTTGCCACTTGTGAGAGCGTTGATAGCGTTGATTGCTGTCTCCTCTTCTGTTGCGAAGCTGAGCATCTTGGCAGAAGATGATGTTGGCAATGTAATGTAGCAACGGTTTGCCTTTACTGTAGGAATGGCATCAACTACCTTGTAGAATCCTGTCACGCCTTCGATGTTCTGGAGAACATACGAGCCCTTTGGTGCTTGAGTGTCTGAGTAAACACCTGTGAAGATACCAACCTTAACAGGAGAAGTGTATTGGGCAATACCTGTGAATGTCTGCGATACTGGCTTCTCGCTATAGAGGATTACAGGGACATTTGCAGTAATGTCAGTGCCCGACTGCTTCACAAGGGTAAGCTGTCTGTTTGCCCCCACATTGAAGCATCGGTAAACTGTCACACCCTGAGGAGCAGTAACTTGGTATGGCGAAACGAATGTAGCATACTTGGCATCAGTGATTGTCATGTTGACAATAGTAGGCTTCTTGAACTGAACTGTGTAGGTTGTTTTATTGCCATCATCACCCTTAACTGTGATAGTAAGGAGGGCAGAAGTCTCATTGTATGATGTAGATACTGTTGAAGCGACACCTGTCTTTGTGTAAGCCAACTTTGAAGCATCGTAAACCTCATCTACAGTGTAGCTGTACTTTGTCTCTGCGAATCCAGCGACTGCCTTTCCGTTGTATGAGAGTGCTGAGAGCGAGTGATAGTAAACGAGTTCTACATCATCAATAGTAAGCTGGTTGCCTGCACCGATACCAGAACGGTCAGCAAACAAATCGTTAGCAGCGAAGATGACATTCAACTTCTCTGGGATAGCTGTACTATTCTTATATTCGAATGGGATTGTAACCTGCTTCCAATCTACCTGATTACCTTCTATATAGTATTCAACTACAGAAATCAACTCAGCATCAGCAGTCTTACTAATTGTACCACCCAAGATACATTCCTTACCAAGAACATTGTTTGAACGGTCAGTCATTGTGACCTTAGTAGGAGTTCCCATTGATGTGTTAGAAGGGACATCTGCTTGAGTCCATGTACCCTTCCATGCGTATGCAATGACAGATGCTCTCTCATTGATATTTGTGTACTTACTTTCACTATTAACATTATGAGCACGCTTATAATAAAAACGGATTGCATCAGGACGCTTAGTGAACGAAAGCCCACCAAATGCTCCACCATCAGCATCTGAAACACTAGTTAGGCTCGCCTTTGCTGTAGCCCATGCTGTACCAAGTGTGAAATAGCCTGGGACAATTTGTGATGCTCTAAAAGGATTTGGCGTATTTGTTAAAACTACAGACTTATCACTTCCGCTGCGTCCTACACCTTCAGCACCAACTACAGTAGCACCCATACCATTCATACCATTAACATTTGCAATACACCAACCTGATGGCTGAGTCCCACGCTTAGTAGTTAGATAGTTACCACTTTCCCAAGGATAGCAATTTACCCATGTTCCATCAAAAGTACCATTAGGAAGCTGCTGCGCATTAGCCATTCCACAGAATGCCATTGCGAGAGCAGCGAATGTTGTTTTCAAATTCATTTTCATAATTTGTATGTTTTTGTATTGTTCATGAAAATGAAATTTCACGCAAATAGTCCAATGCCTTTTGCGTGAAACCCCATATCAATTATTACTTAATAACCTTCTTACCGTTGAGGATGTAAACATTACCCTTTACAAGGTTCTGTACGCGACGACCAGAGAGGTCGAATGTAGCAGTTGCGTTTGCTGCTGAAGATACTGAAGAGATAGAAACCTCTACTGGGTCGAGAATGTCCTCACCAAGCTTAACATTGATAATCTGCTCAAGTGTTGCAGACATGTCAATGTTGATAGTAACATAGAGCTTATCGTCTGTCATCTTACCTGCAAGCTTCAAAGGAATAGCACCGAGCATAGGACCAATATACATTGCTTCAGGATCATCACCTGCTTCTATCTCAGTTTCGCCATCAAATGCGAATGACTTGCAATAACCTTCGTCTGTAAGGGCGATGTCCTTGAGGGCGATGTTACCGATTGACATAGCGTCCTCACCTGCTCCGAGAGCAAAGTTCTTGAGTGTAAAGTTGATGTTTCCATTCTCAAGAGTCTCTACCAAGATTGTTGTTGGCTGTGGGTCTGTACTCTCTTCATTGATTGTAACAACGAGAGTTTCTGTATAGTTCTTTGAAGAAACAACGGCTGGACCTACTGGTTCGGCTGGAGCCTCGATGTCCTCACCAAGCTTAACAAAGATAATCTGTTCGAGTGTTGCTGACATGTCGATGTTGATTGTAACATAGAGTTTGTCGTCTGTCATCTTGCCTGCAAGCTTCAATGGAATAGCACCGAGCATAGGGCCAATATACATTGCTTCTGGATCATCACCAGCTTCAATCTCTGTTTCTCCATCAAATGTGAATGACTTGCAATAACCTTCGTCTGTAAGGGCGATGTCCTTGAGAGCGATGTTACCGATTGTCATAGCATCTTCACCCTGACCAAGAGCAAAGTTCTTCAAAGTGAAATTGATGTTTCCGTTTTCAAGGAATTCCACATCAACGGTTGTTGGTTGTGGGTCTGTACTCTCTTCGTTGATTGTTACTACGAGGGTTTCTGTGTAACTCTTTGTCTGCTGTGCGTTAGCAATCACTGCAAAACACATAGATGCCACTGCAAGTGCAAGGCGTAAACTTTTTACCATAGTACGAATATAAATTATTAAAAATTAATCCTATTTTATTAAAAAATCGGTTGCAAAGGTACGAAAATAAAAGTATATTAGTAGTACATTTATGTAAAATTCAACTTGTTGCTCCTTATATTACTATACTTTTTGCTGCATTTTCCCTAAAAAACGACCTCAAAATAGCAAAAAATTGCTCACAAAGAGGTTTTGTGAGCAATCAACTATTATATACTTTATAGGTTAAAGCATGAACTTAACTTCTTTAAATTCGTAGCGACGAGTCTCGCCTTGTTCGGTTTCGAGTATCATTCTGCCCGAAGGTTCTACATCTATCAAGCGAGCAAAGAATGAACCGTTTTCATCGGAATACTGGTAGAACTTGCCATCGTTACGATAGAGATTGGCTTTGTACCGTTCGTGAATGGCTTCCTTCTCTCCGTCTTGCACCTGAAGGTAGAGTCGCATGAACTCGCCGACTATCGCCATCAGCACCTTTTCACGGTCTGTCTCCTTATTCAAAATATGGCAGAGCGAAACGGGGTTGGGGGCATCGCTGCGAAACAAACGCTGGTTGATGTTGACTCCAGTACCCACGATGCAGTTGGAGATGCTCTTTCCCATGAGGTCGCACTCAATGAGTGTACCAGAGATTTTCATGTCGGCATAGTATATGTCGTTAGGCCACTTAACCTTGATTTTCGTTGCCTCGTCCTGAGGAAGGAACGAACGCAAAGAGTCTGCCACCGCAAGTGCTATGCACTCGGAAAAGATGTACTGCTGTGCGGGATGAACCCAAACAGGATGGCACACAAGTGAGAAGGTGAGGTTCTTGCCAAGTTCTGTCTCCCACGAGTTGCCCTTCTGCCCTCTTCCTGCGGTCTGGTCATCAGAATCAACAAGTGTCATGTCGGGCAATGTTTCCCCATCATCGAGCAAACGATGAACATAACTATTTGTTGAGTCTATCGTGTTGATATGTATTCTGTTAAGTTGTAGCATAGGTTTTTTATTCTGCATATTCACTTCCTCCTAAGAACTCACGAAGGAGTGAAGAAGACGGAAGCACTTCGACAGGAATGGAGTTGTACATTCCGCACACCTTGATGAGTCGTTGTGCTTCTTCATAATAAGGACTGTCTGCAGGTATCTCCTTCAACAGTGGTAGGGCATGTTGCTTGAGCAAGCATATCTCGTACTGAAAGCCTGTACACAGATTGACATCCGCATTCTGCTGGAATGGTGCAATCCACTTCTCTTCGCCTCGGCGAACTGAACCCCAGCGGGCAAGTGTCTGCTCGGCTGTGGTGTTGCGATATTTCGAGTCGCGGACCATGCGACGAAGAAGGCGGTTGTCGGTAGTTGGGTAAACCGAACCATCTGGAAGAATATATGTGGTAAGTCCTGAGATGTAGATTCGATATAAGTTGTTGTCTGGTACAGAGCCCGTGAGCAGAGGGTTAATGCCATGAAGTCCTTCGATGAGAAGCACGGTTTCCTCGTCTAACGAAATCTTTTTTCCACTGTTCACTCTCTTTGATGTGGCGAACTCATATCGAGGAAGTTCTACCTCTTCTCCACGAAGAAGTCGGGAGAGGTGGTCCTGGAACAGTTCAAGGTCGAGGGCATAGATGCTTTCGAAATCGAGTTCTCCACTTTCATCACGAGGGATGCCAGCGGGTTCCAGGTAGTAGTCATCGAGCGATAGTTCGATGGTCTTCATGCCCTGCTGTCCGATGGCATAAGATAGTTTCTTGCAGAATGTAGTCTTTCCACTTGAAGAAGGACCTGCGATGAGGACTACTTTCACATCGTCGCGCACGGCAACTTCCTCTGCAATGCTACTGATGGCTGCCTCCTTGAGTCGTTCGCAGATGGACACAAGAACAGGGGCTTGTCCGAAGTCCACAACACCATTGATGTAGTCGGACGACACATTTACGGTCTTGAGTCGGTTTGAACACAAATCGTTCAATCCAAGTTTTCCAACAAGGTAATTTATGGCCTCTTCGTACGATTTTTGTCGTAATTCTAACTTTATTTGCTCCGAAATCATCAAAAAAGCTTGATTAACTTCAAATATTTCGGAACTTTTAGTATTTTTGCAATCGTTTTGTAACATCAGTAGAAAGATTTTAACAAGATTAGTGAGTAAAGCTTTCACCCGAAGGCGTTCTCCACGACTGCAAAGGTATAAATTTTATTTTTTACATCGGAACAAATCGTTGAATATTTTTATAACTCATCCATAAATTAACTTATTTCACATGGAATCTCAGATTGACACAATTCACATCTTAACCCTCATCGGTTCTGTTGCCCTGCTCATGTACGGTATGAAAGTAATGAGTGAAGGCTTGCAGAAAATGGCAGGTAGCAAACTCCGTAATGTCCTCGGCACAATGACTACAAACCGATTCACAGGAGTTCTCACTGGTGCATTCATCACAACAGCCATCCAGTCTTCGACAGCAACTACGGTCATGACTGTGAGCTTCGTAAGCGCAGGTCTGTTAACTCTTGCACAAGCCATCTCGGTCATCATGGGTGCCAACATCGGTACAACGGCTACGGCTTGGATCATGGTGCTTGGTGGTTCAAACTTCAACATGCTCGGTGTGGTCTATACGGCTATCATTTTTGCAATCATACTTATTTATACAAAGAAGAACATAAACCTCGGTGAATTTATCATAGGTCTCGCATTCATGTTGCTCGGTCTCACAACACTGAAGACTAACGCAGTCGAGATGAATCTTGCAGGCAATTCGGCTATCATGAACTTCTTCTCGAGCACATGCCGATTTGGATATGGTTCTTACTTCCTCTATCTGCTTATAGGTGGTATGCTGACCTTCATGGTTCAGTCGTCGGCTGCTATCATGGCTATCACCATGACACTCTGTTCTACAGAAGTGATGCCTATCGACATGGGTATAGCACTCGTGATGGGTGAGAACATCGGTACAACTATCACATCTAACGTAGTGGCACTCTCGGCATCTACTCAGGCTCGTCGAGCTGCGATGGCCCACTTGGTGTTCAACCTCTTCGGTGTGATTTGGGTACTCTGTGTATTCCACTGGTTCGTAGGCACTATCTGCAAGGTTTGGGACATTCCATTCACTCCAGGTGAGGTCACTAAGGGACTCAGCACTACTGCTCTCAACGCTATCCTCGCAACTTTCCACACTGCATTCAACGTGTGCAACGTACTCATCCTCATCTGGTTTGTTAAACCTCTTGAGAAACTCGTATGTATGATTATTCCTCAGAAGGAGGGCAAGACAGAGGACGAAGAAGAACGCCTCGTATTCATCGGTGGCGGTATCCTCAGTACAGCCGAACTTTCTATTCTTGAGGCTAAGAAGGAAATCAACGTGTTTGTCAACAGAGTTGTTAAGATGTATGGTCTCGTAGAACAACTCCTCCATACTGAAAGCGGTGATGACTTCAACAAACTCTTCTCTCGCATCGAGAAGTACGAGAACATCACAGACAACATGGAACTTGAGATTTGCGACTATCTCACTAAGGTTAGTGAAGGTCGTCTCTCTGTTGAATCTAAGATTGAAATTCAGCACATGATGCGTGAGTGTGACGAACTTGAGAGTATCGGTGATAGTTGCTACAACATCGCTCGTACTATCAGCCGCAAGCGTCAGTATGCTTCTTCCGACTTCACAGAGAAGCAGTATGAGCATATCCAGAACATGATGCAACTCACTGAGGAAGCTGTTAGCCAGATGGCTGTTGTCATTGAGCATGGTGAACATCGTTTCGTTGACCTCAACAAGAACTACAATACTGAGCACGAAATCAACAACTACCGTTCACAGCTCAAGAACCAGAACATCGTTGATATCAATAACCAGCAATACGACTATCAGCTTGGCGTCTTCTACATGGACCTCATCTCAGAATGTGAAAAGCTTGGTGACTACGCAATCAATGTCATCGAGGCTTCTGGTATCAAGGAAAAGAAGAAGAACGGCTTCAACGTAGGATAAAACTAACTATAACTACTCAGCGACGGCTGAGTAGTTATTTCAAAACAATAAAAAATGAGAGACAACCCGTTTAGACAAACTAAAATTCGTGGATACAGAAAGGTCGATAGAGACAAGTCTTACGACTTGCTCCAATCCATTCCCTACACGGCATTCTGGATTATCATGGTTCGAGTGGTCATAATATTCGCAATGCTCTTCTTGGCGGAATACCAACCAAACATGAAAGGATTTATGGACTTCGTGTACCACTTTATTGACAACCTCGCATGGTTTTCTATTGGTGTATTTTTATTATTTTATCACAAAACAAGAATCGGACTTAACTTTCACATGCATCTCAAGACTCTTTCCCAAATAGCTTTCATCCTCGCAGGATTGAACATAGTTGCAACTTTGGTTTACGGACTTATCTTAACTAAAATGCACTATTGGCAGGGCATTTACTATGCCTTCGAATTGATGCTTTGGACTGTACTCTGCTTATTCTTCTTTAACTACTGGAAGCAGCATTCAAAGCGCCATTCACGCAACCACTCAGATTCAAGCGAAGACAAAAGCGAGTAGTTTTTATGAAACGCACGTGTTTGTTATACTTTATATTAGGTACAATAGCACTTTTCAGTGCGTGTAAATCAGACGAAAAAAGTGAGAGCCTCTATTCATTAGAGGCTCAAGCTATTGTTGACAGTATATCAGACATCGATTCGTTGCTCACTATTGTTAAAAGATATGCTTCGCTTAAGGACAAGAAAGCCGAACTGATTATTCACGAATATGTAGGCAAACTGTACCGTGACCGCTCCAACTTTGAAAAAGCCATCATTCACCACGATGCAGAAATCACCCTTGCCACTGCTATTCATGACACTCTGCACCTTGTGCGCGCCCTGAACAATCAAGGAACGAATTTTCGCCGCATCAGCGACATGAACGAGGCTGCTAAGTTTCACTATGAGGCTCTGGAACTTTGCAACGCCCAGAAGGATGACACATCGCAGGTGACACGCAAGAATCATGTAGTCTCACTCAACGGACTTGGAAACGTACTGCTTTCTATGGGCAACTATGATGAAGCAGAAAACATGTTTCGACAAGCACTGGCTGGTGAGCAATCATTAGGTAGTAAAGTGGGACAGGCCATAAACTATGCTAATATTGGTAGCATATTTGAACACAGAAACGAACTGGACTCCGCGCGTACATATTATATTAAGTCACTCAAGATGAATAGTGAGGCCAATAATCTCATAGGCATTGGTCTCTGCCATCAATACTTAGGAGCATTGGACGAGAAGGAAGGTTTCCTTGCATCTGCACAGAAGAGATACTATAAAAGCTATGAGGTGATGCGTCCTACTAACGATGCATGGCATTGGATGGAACCTTGTACCAGACTTGCAGAAAACTATATTAACATCGAAGAGGAAGACTCTGCACGCAAATATGTAGGAATAATCACTGAGACGGCAGAAGATATCAAATCCAAAGAACATCTTGCCAAAGCATACGACATAGGTTCTCGGTTTGAAGAGAAATGGGGAACACCTACTCGTGCATTGGTTCTGTACAAGATGAGCCAGCAATTAGCTGACAGTGTGCTCAGCGAAAAGAACTTTATTCAAATGCAGAACATGCGTGTGAACTACGAAACAAAGCAGCGTGCGGCTGAGGTTCTACAAGCTAAAGAAGAGGCAAGGTTAGAGCAAACCATACGACAGATTATCACTTGGATGAGCTTTGCAATGTTCATAATCCTTGTAGCAATTCTCATCATACTCGTTCGTGCCAATATAATCAGAAAGAAAGCAAATGATTCGCTTCAGAAAACTGACAAGGAACTACGAATGATTTACGACGAGCGACAGGAATTCTATCGCGACATTGCTCATCGTTTTCGTACTCCTCTGACTGTGGTTATCGGTATGACTCAGCAGTTGCGTGAACATATCAACAAGGAAGATAAACAGGCACAGGGGGATTTCCTTGCTGTAGAACGACAGAATAGCGAATTGCTCAGACTTGTGAACGAGATGATGCACAAGTTACAACCTAATGCTTCTACTGCAACTTCTACAACATCGAGAGGCAAAGCAAAAGCATCGGGCCTTGTCGATGTGCGAGAAGACACCTACAACTCTCCAACAAGCACACATGCTCCAATAACTCCCGAAGGTAAAGTACCACTCATTCTTTTGGCTGAGGATAATGAAGATGTGGCTCGCTACCAATGTGAACTCCTTGAAGGTAATGGGTATCGTGTGAATTGGGTAACCGACGGACTTATGGCTCTTGATGCCATAAAGGAAGAAATGCCTAATATCGTCATCACTGATGTCATGATGCCTAAGATGGATGGACTCGAACTCTGCAGACACATCAGAGAGGACGAGAAGACCAGCCACCTTCCTCTTATTATAGTAACAGCAAGAGTGGAAGACCGTGACCGCATGGAAGGACTGGAAGCGGGAGCGGAAGTGTATCTCACAAAACCTTTCTTGGGCAGAGAACTCCTTCTCAACATCAAGAATCTTCTTGAACAAAGACATAAACTCAGCCAAAAGAACAGCAACACAGCAACGGCTTCTGTCAATTCGGAAAGAACATTTGCTGAGAACGAAGTTAGCAATATCAAGGAGATTGTGTTGGGTATCATTGAAGAGCAGAACAATTCGTTCCGCAAGATGCTTAATGAAGTCATAGACTCTAACCTTTCTGACCCTTCCTTCAACTCTACAATGTTGGCTGCTCACATGTGTTTGTCGCGCGCCCAACTTAACAGAAAAGTGAATGCAGAACTCGGAACAGATACTACTCATTACATCCGCGACCGCAGACTTGAACACGCTTGTCAAATGCTCAAGAAGAATAACATGTCTATCATGGACGTACAGGTTGCCTGCGGATTTGACTCTCCTGGCTACTTCTCTCGCGTATTCAAACAGAAATATAATATGAGTCCATCAGAATATAGGAAAGAGGCATAATTTTCCTATTTTCTGCATGTGGTTTTGTCCTTTTTGAGTTTCACCAATCAATTTTGTTCTTAAAGTACAACAAAAAGTACGCATAGTGCAAAAATTTTTCTCTATTTTTTTGGACCTTTGCAATAGGAAATCCAATTAAAGCATAATATAAATGAATAAGAAAGAGAAAGCAACTATGCAGATGTACACAAACCTGCTTAGGCATCCAGACACATTCTATTTGGACCCAAATTACAATCTTGAACAGTTTGCAAAAGACTTGAACTTGAACAGAACCTATGCGTCTCAATTTGCGAATGATGTTTTAGGCATATCATTTCGCCACTTGCTTTCTCAACTTCGACTCAAATACGCAGCCGAACTCATGAAGGATCAAAATATGACTTTAACAGATATTGCCAAAAACTCCGGATTCGCCTCCGACATCTCATTCCGTCGTGCACACAACAAGGAATATGGTGTCAATCCTTCAGAAAGAAGACAAAACATATAAATGTTCTTAAAGAATAATGATATTAGCCATTAGAAGGGGCAAAACATAATGAGATTATCAAAGCGTTGACAAACGCTAATCAAAACAAACAACCCTGCAGACCGTTTTCTGCAGGGTTGTTTTATTGTATAGATAATGTTCTGCTACTATTATACTAAGTGACGAATAAGTTCTTCCTTGTCACCTGGGAGCATATCAATAACTGGGATTTCAATCATTGTGTATGCACCTGGCTGCTGCTTCATTGAAGCACGAGCAACATTTACAAGAACCTGTGCTGTAAGAGCAGGGTTGTTAATCTTCATGTTGAACTCAAAGAGCTGGTTGTGAGTCTTACCAGACACACCCTTACGAACGAGGTTTACACCGTGACCAACGTCATTGAGAGCATCAACAGATGGTACAGCAAAAACGTGAGTCTCATCACTTGCGAAATATGGGTCTGCCTTGATAGCTGCAGTAACAGTTTCGAGATCTGCACCTTCTTCAAGTTCTACATATACCATACGACGGTGGATACCTTCACCTACTGGAATAGTCATTGAGAGAGCATCCTTAACGCCTTCCTTTGAACGTACACATACGCTGTGTCCCATTGAACGACCAGGACCGAAGTTTGTATAGCTGATACCCTTTGGTGCGAGGCTTTCCATGAGTGTACGAACGATTGAATCTGAACCTGGATCCCAACCTGCTGAGATAACGCTGACAGCATTGTTTGCCTTTGCTACTGCATCGAGTGAACGACGAAGGTCAACAATCTGTGTGTGGATATCAAATGAGTCAACTGTGTTGATTCCGAGTTCAAGGCATTCCTTAGCATAAACCTCAACTGAACGTGTTGGAGTAGCAAGGATAGCAACCTGTACGTTTTCAAGTTCCTTTATGCTCTTTACCACGTTGATTTCAGCAAGTTCTGCAGGCTTATTCTCTGCGCCATTACGACGAACGATACCTACTACTTCAAAGTCTGGTGAAGCCTGAAGAGCTTCGAGTGTGTATTTGCCAATGTTTCCGTAACCTACAATGGCAGCACGAATTTTTTCCATGTTTTAATTGTTGTTTTATTAGTGTGATTTATATCATTTATTACTTCATTATTCCTCTTTGATTGAGAGCCTTCTGATACCTTGCTGCATTCTGGAGATGAGCAGCATAAGAACTTGTGAAGTTATGCGAACCCGAGAAGTCTTCTTTTGCACACATATACAAGTAGTCATTATGCTCGTAATTGAGTACTGCATCTATTCCTTGAATCGAAGGGACGCGGATAGGACCAGGAGGAAGACCTGTATTCACATAGGTATTATAAGGTGAATTGAACCTAAGTTGTTCAAACGTCACACGATGGATATTGAAGTCTCCTATCGCAAAGATAACCGTTGGGTCACTCTGGAGTGGCATACCGATATCCAAACGATGCTTGTAGAGGCCTGCTACTGTAGCCTTTTCTGGTCCATAACTTGTTTCGCTTTCAACGATAGAGGCAAGTGTAACAACTTCCTCTGGAGTCATGCCTATCGACTTGGCTTTTGAAGTACGCTCTTCATTCCAGAACGCATTTTTCTCCTTATTAAGACGATTAACAAGTCCCTGTGCTGACATATTCCAATAAGCCTCGTATGTATTAGGAACAAAGAGACAAGGAAGAGTTTCTTTTGAATATCCAAGACTATCCATAAACACAGAGTCACGGAGAATTTCAACGATTTCATCAGCCGAAAGCATCAGCTGTGGTGCAAGTCGGTCTGCCATGTCTTGTATGGTACGCACCTCAGGAACAGTAAGCTTGATAGGACTCTGTGAACCGTTTGCCAATCTACGAACACAAGTGAAGGCATCCAGACCCGGTTCAATAGCGTAGCATCCTGTTCTTGGTTTGCTAAATCTCTTCAGCACAGACATAAGGTCATACCCCATCATGCTTTTTGCCTGACCTACGGATTGTACCTTATTTCTCAACGAATCCATTGTGTCGTCTCTATCAACATAAACGTATGCTGTCTCAGTCACCTTAAATGGAGACGAAAACAAGAGATAGGCACAACCACCTACAGCAACGGCAGCTACTACTGCTGCACTTGCTAAAAATTTTAATGTTTTAGTCATCTTTTCACAAAATTCATTGCAAAGTTACATCTTTTAATTTACTTTACATGTATTTTTATCAATAAAAAAGCGAATTACACAACAAAAAGTCAATTAACACATAAAATTATATTTGCCATGTGACAGAAAGATAATCTATAAACATAAAAATAAGGCGCATCCCCATACAGAGATGCGCCCATATTATATATAATAGGTGAATTACTTAGCTGGTTCAGCAACTGGCTCTTCACTTTCTTCCTTGATGCGCTTACCCATCACGATGTATGCGATAGGAGCAGCAACGAAGAGGGAAGAAAGAGTACCGATAAGAACACCAAGAATCATTGCGAATGCGAAACCACGGATGCTGTCACCACCGAAGAGGATGATAGCGAGGAGCACAACGAATGTAGATACAGAAGTATTTACAGTACGAGCAAGACAAGCATTGAGCGAGTCGTTGAAGTTGCGCTGGAGGTCACGCTTTGGATGGTTCTTGAATGTCTCACGGATACGGTCGAATACAACCACCTTATCGTTAATAGAGTAACCGATAACTGTAAGGATAGCACCAATGAATGTCTGGTCAATCTCGAGTGAGAATGGCATCCATCCGTAGCAGAGCGAGAATGCACCGATTACGAGGAATGTATCAACACAGAGGGCACCAATAGAACCTACTGAGTAAGCTACATTGCGGAAACGGATAAGGATATAGATGAAGATTGCAACGATAGCGAAGAGAACTGAGAGGATAGCTCCGTAAGTGATGTCTTCAGCGATAGATGGACCTACCTTCTGTGAAGAGATGATAGAACCACCAGCACGGTCATCACGGTCGAGGAACTGTTCTGCAGTAACGTTCTTATCAATAAGACCACCTTCAACGAATGCCTGATAGAGGTTGTTTTCAATTTCCTCATCAACAGTTGTACCATTCTCCTTGATACGGTAGTTTGTAGAAACACGTACCTGCTTGCCATCAGTACCAATAGCGATTACTGTTACGTTAATAGCATCGTCATTCTTCTTGTTTGATTCGAATGTCTTAACAAGAGCTTCCTTAACCTGTTCTGGCTGAACTGGATTAACAAACTCAACCTTGTAGTTGCGACCACCAGTGAAGTCGATTGACTGGCTGAGACCACGAACTGCGAGTGAAGCAGCGCAGATGAGTGCAAGAACACCGAATACTGCGAATGACTTCTTGTAAGAACCCATGAAGTTGTAGTTAGTACCCTGCATGAGGTTCTTTGAAAGTGGAGTTGTGAATGTAAGGTTCTGCCACTTACCGTTATTAACGAAGTGCTCGAATACGATACGAGTGAGCCATACTGCAGTAAAGAATGAACATACGATACCAATAATCAATGTAGTAGCGAAGCCCTTGATAGGACCTGTACCGAAGTTGAAGAGGATAACACCTGTAAGGATTGTTGTGATGTTCGAGTCGAAGATTGCAGAGAACGCATTGCTATAACCGGCATCAACAGCATTCTTCATGTTCTTACCAGCACGAAGCTCTTCCTTAGTACGCTCGAAGATGAGCACGTTAGCATCCACCGCCATACCGAGTGTGAGCACCATACCTGCAATACCCGAAAGTGTGAGGGCTGCACCGAATGAAGTGAGGACACCAAATGAGAAGAAGAAGTTAAGGAGAAGTGCGCAGTTAGCAACCATACCAGCCTTAACACCGTACATAGCTACCATGTAGCACATGAGGAGGATGAAGGCGATAATACAAGAGATGAAACCTGCCTGGATTGACTGAGCACCGAGTGTTGGACCTACGATATCTTCCTGTACGATAGTAGCAGGAGCTGGCATCTTACCAGATGCGAGTACGTTAGCAAGGTCCTTAGTATCATTAGTTGTGAATGAACCAGTGATTTCTGTATTACCACCATCAATCTTGTTCTGTACGTTTGGTGCAGAGTAAACGAGGTTATCAAGAACGATTGCGATTGCGTGCTGTACGTTACGCTCTGTGATAGCAGACCAGATACGAGCACCTTCTGCATTCATCTTTACAGATACGCTTGGACGACCATACTGGTCGAATGCATCCTTAGATTCAGTTACGCACTCACCCTCGAGTGGAGCACGACCGTTCTTACCAGTCATACGGATTGCATAAAGCTCAAATACACGACCAGCCTCATCCATAGACTTAACACCCCACTTAAGAGACATGTCTGAAGGAAGAACCTGCTTTGCGAGTGGAGAGTTAACGAGTCTGTTAACTTCTGCAGTATCGAGAGCCATTGCATAACCTACCATACAACCTCTGTTGCCTGGAACAACCTGAAGGATAGAGAAGAGTGGGTTTGCCTTCTTAGCTTCTGCCAATGCCTTGTCAGACTTTGGAGCAGCACCCTCTTCTGTTGCAGCAGCTTTAGAAAGAAGGTTCTTTGCATCTGCCTTAGCAGAGTCAACTTCTTCTGCAACTTCCTCTGCAGCTACTGAATCGTTAGCCTCAGTTGTTTCTTCAGCAACCTCACCATTACGTAGAGCATTGTTGAGCTGATTGAGGTAACCTACAGCCTCCTGAGAATCATAAGTCTCCCAGAACTCAAGGTTAGCAGAACCCTGAAGGAGCTTACGTACACGCTCAGGCTCCTTGATACCAGGAAGCTCAACCATGATACGACCAGTCTGGCCTTCAATCTTCTGAATGTTTGGCTGAACGACACCGAAGCGGTCGATACGTGTACGGAGCACGTTGAATGAGTTATCAACTGCCTCTTCTACTGTCTCACGGAGAACCTTCTCTACATCAGAATCTGATGTGTTAGTGTTCACCTTGCCCTTGAGCTGCTGAGTAGCAAAGATGGATGCCAGATTGCTATCTGGAGCATTCTTCTTATAAGCCTTGACAAAAAGTGAGATAAAATCGCTCTGACTTTCTTCTGCCTCCTTCTGAGCCTCTTCTACAGACTTGAGGAATGCAGGATCAGTTTTGTGGTCTGCCAATGTCTTGACTACTTCAGGAACGCTAACTTCAAGAATCACGTTCATACCGCCCTTGAGGTCAAGACCGAGACCTACTGCAGTTTCACGACAGTCCTTGAGAGTGTAGCTGCCAAGATAGAATCTTGTTGAATTGAGAGAGTCAAGGTACAACTCAGCTTGCTTTTCATCCATAGCCTTTGCTTTCTTATCCACGATGTTTGTAACAACCGAGAAAGAAAGGTAGAAGCAGCAAATGAGCGTAAGCACCACAGCAATAAACTTTACAAATCCTTTGTTTTGCATGATGTTTAAAAAATTAGTAATTTATGATTATTTAGTTTTGTCTTTTTCTATTAGGCACACAATGCACCTACACCATTTAAGGCGATTATAGGCTGCAAAGTTAGCAATTTTAATCGACTAAAAGTTATTTAAATACAATATTTTTCAATTTCTATTTAAAAAGAGGTATGAAAATATAGGATAATGGTCACTTTCGCCTATAGAGTTATCAACTTTTGCACCATAAGACGATATGTTATCACTCACAAGAATGTTGTCAATACGGAAATACATACCACTCAGATGGTAACTGATTCCCGCCCCCAAACCTGCCTCTGTATAGGCATCATTCAGGTGGCGTGTTAAGCGATGATGGGAGTACGAAAGTGATGGGTCATTAAAATCACCACAAACGATTTTGTACTTACAAGGGACACTATCCACATACTCAGCAACTCGGTCTGCTTGTCTTCCTCGCTTGGCATTCGCCACAGCAAGTTTTTGCGTTAAAGACATATACTTATCCTTGTTCGAATTATTCTTTGGATGACGGATTATGTCTTTATATTCCTGCTTGTCTTCTTGCTGGAGTCGGTACGATTCAAAATGTACATTCACCACAAGTACTGTATCACTACCCACTAACAACTTGTACGCATAACTGCGATTTGACTCCGTATCATAATCTATATGCTCCACATCAAGGACAGGGAACTTAGACATAATGATATTAAGCTTATAGTCATCATCAGTACCCTGCATGACATAAGGATAGATTTCCGAGAGCACACCTATCATATCTGGACATCCACGTATAGAACTCTCCTGTGTACACACAATATCTGCTCCAGAATCTTTAATGTAGTTATAAATCGGATTACGAAGAACGGAATCTCTATCCATCTTGCCTCCTCCAAAATTCATAACATTGTACGAAAGAATCTTAATAGCTCCCTCCGGCGCAGAACTTTGAACACGAACAGGGCAATATGTGAAAACGCTACGGGCACAAAGTAGCATTCCAACTATTGGTATAAACATAAACCTCCACTTGAACACCAGCCAAAAGAACACAAAACAGACATCCATTAACAGGAATACTGGAAATATTAACCCGAAGTACGACCAGTTAGGATGAACAGAAGGGTGCAAGTAACAGGTATATGCACAAAAATTCATTGCCACAATCACAACAAGATTTATGGCAACGAACAATGTTAATGGTATAAATCTAAATTTGAATTTCATCGTTTACTTGCATCGAAAAGAGTTCTCTTCTCTTCCTCTGTCAAATTCTCAAATCCACCAGTACGAACCTTATCAAGAATGCGGTCAATCTCTTCGTTATGCATACGCTTGCGTTCATTATACTCATAATCTGCAGCATGATCGCCAGCGTTCTTTACAACTGTCATCTTAGGCTTGTCACCAGAAAAGGCCTTTTTAACCTTGTCAACCATCGACTCACCCTTGTCATACCCATTTGAATATGTATTTGATGATGTCCAAGTATTTCTACTCTTGGAACGCGAATAACCACGAGCATCCATAGCCTTCCAGATAAACAGAATGGTGAGACCCATAACAAGACCACCAAGATGAGCAAAGTGTGCCACACCATCTACACCCTGGAGTCCTGAGAACAAGTCGTATGCACAGAATGCTACCACAAGCCACTTCAACTTAATTGGGAAAGGGAATGGAATGATGAACAGACGTGCATCAGGGAAATTAAATGCAGCAGCAGCCATAACACCATAAATTGCACCGGAAGCACCTATAACTATCGAAGGATGGATGATGCCGATTGAAGCACAAATCTGATGTGCCACTGCACTACCAATACCACAAAGCAGATAATATATTGCAGTACGTTTTGTACCATATATCTGTTCAATAGCAGGACCAAAAATCATGAGCTGCCACATGTTGAAAAATATGTGCCAGAAGTCTGCATGAATGAACATGTATGTGATGTACTGATAGATGCTGAAGTTTGGATCACCTATTGGATACAAAGCATTGAATGCAGTGAACCAATCATACCCACTCATCATGCCAGCCAACTTCTCAATACCAAAAAACACAAGGTTTATGATGAGCAAAACTTTTATTACTGGAGTAATTTTCATACTTATAATTCTTACATTTATAAAAACGGTGCAAAATTAGTCTTTTTATTCCACTTTTTAGAGCATTTCACACTTAAATAGTGTAAATTTAATGTGTTTTATGCTTTTTTTTCGTAAAAATGTTTGTTTCACGGATTTATTAGCATATATTTGCAAAACAAAAAGCGCTAAATAACATTATTTACAAATTAATACAATTATTATTATGAACAAAAGTGAACTTATTTCTGCAATCGCCGAAAAGTCTGGTTTGACAAAGGTTGATGCAAAGAAGGCTCTCGAAGCTACTACTGAAGCAATTGTTGATGCACTCAAGGCAGGTGACAAGGTTGCTCTCGTTGGTTTTGGTACATTTGCTGTTTCTGAACGTCCAGAACGCCAGGGTATCAACCCACGTACAAAGGAAACAGTGACTATCGCTGCAAAGAAGGTTGCTAAGTTCAAGGCTGGTGCAGATTTTGATGCTGCTATCAACTAATTCTTGAACTCTACAAGATAAAAAGAGGAGCGAACGGAAGTTCGCTCCTCTTTTTGTATATATGCTTTAACTGCGATTTACTTAATGTATGCAGCCCAGTCTGTCTTGCGCATATCACCTTCACGAAGGAATGTGTCGTGCATAGCAAGAGCAGCCGACATCTTATGGCAAGTATGGCCCTTGTCCGCAATCTTAAGGTAATCCCAAAGAAGCTGCTTATAGTCTGGGTGAGCACAGTTCTCGATGATAGCCTGAGCACGCTGAATAGGGCTCTTACCACGGAGGTCAGCAACACCCTGCTCTGTAACGATGATATTAACATCATGTTCTGTGTGGTCGATATGGCTACAGAATGGAACGATAGCAGAGATACCACCACCCTTAGCTACAGAAGAGCAAGTGAAGATTGAGAGGTAAGCGTTTCGCTCGAAGTCACCAGAACCACCAATACCGTTCATCATCTTAGTACCACAAATCTGTGTTGAGTTAGCATGTCCGAAGAGGTCAACCTCAATAGCAGTATTGATAGCGATAAGACCAAGACGACGGATAACTTCTGGATGGTTACTGATTTCAGACTGACGAAGCACGAGCTTGTCCTTGAAGAAGTCCATGTGGTCGTAGATATCAAGGAGAACATCGTTTGTCACAGAAAGCGAACATGTTGAAGCACACTTTACGCGTTCCTTATACATAAGGTCAACGATAGCGTTCTGGAGTACCTCTGTATATACTTCGAATGCAGGAACCTCAGGATTTGAACCAAGAGCACCGAGGATAGCATTAGCTGTAGTACCTACACCGCTCTGGAATGGGAGCATCCCCTGTGGAATACGACCAAGCTTACGCTCGTTCATGAGGAAGTTTGCTACGTTTTCACCAATCTTGTCAGTAACTGGGTCTGCATCCTTGAAACCACGAGACTCATCAGGAATGTTACATTCTACAACACCAACAATCTTCTTAGGGTCAATCTGGAGATATGTAGTACCGATGCGGTCTGTTGGCTTAGTGATATTGATAGGCTGACGGTTAGGAGCATCGAGTGGCTCGTAAACATCATGAATACCGATTGAGTTTGGAGAGTGGAAAGCGTTGAGTTCGAGGATAACACCCTTCTTAGCAAGACGAGCAACAGTTGGAGAGATACCACCAGCAGAAGTGAGGTAAACCTTACCATCATCCTCAATAGCACATACTTCAATAATGGCCCAATCAACATCACCGAGGAAACCATAACGGAGTTCCTGAGCCATCATTGAGAGGTGAATATCGTTATAAGCAACGAGTCCAGCGTTTACCTTCTTACGGAATGAAGCGTTAGTAGTGTAAGGTGCACGGTAGCGGATAGCATCTTCTTCAGAAAGTACACCGTCACATGACTGACCTGTAGATGCACCTGTGAAGATACCAATCTGATAAGGACGACCTGCCTCGTGCTCTGCATGAGCAATCTTTGCAATCTCAGCAGTGACAGCCTTTGGAGTACCAGATGGAGTGAAACCTGAAAGACCAATGTTGTCACCATTCTTGATAAGTGCCGCAGCTTCTGCAGCAGTAATTCTTGTAAATGCCATTAGAATATTATTGTTAGAAATTATTTAACATCTTCAAAGTCAAGGTCACGATCCAGTTCTGTTTTGTCAGATGGTTCGTAGAACACCTTGTTTGCACCACTTGTAATCTTAATGAGTTCAGGATGTTCCTTTGCGAACGAGTCGATGTAACGAATACGCTTCTCGTCGAACATCTCGTCAACAGTAATGAGAATACCTGTCTCTTCCACATCACCAAATTCATCATTGATAGCAGTACCGAACACCTTCATTGTTGGAGAAAGACTCATGTAAGCATTCACGAGTGGAGGAATGCTAAGTCCAAGAGCACGAACCTCACGGTTAAGAATCTTGAAGTCAGCCTTCAAGTCATCCTCAACGAATATCTTAGACAACTCTTCTTCTGTGTGTTCGAGAAGGAGTGGAGTCTTAGGAATGAGGAGGTTATCCTTATCATCAAAGTGCTTCTTGAGGAAATAAAGTATCATGTCGCGTCCAAGTCTGTTGTAGCTTGGATACATCGTCATCTTACCGAAATAATACTTGCAGTTTGGCATGAGAACTGCCAACGCTCCAAGTCCATCCCAAAGATTATCGAGAGCGAAGATTGCCTTTGCACCAGCACGCGAAGACTGATACTCAAGAGTCACGAACGAACGACCAAGTTCGATGGTGTATGGCAAGTAATTCTTAATGAATGTTTCTGAGAAGTTGAACAAATGACTTGTTGCAAGTCGTGGCTGCCCCTTCTCATCAAGTTTAATGTCTGGACCGAGGATATAACGGTAACCACCGATAATCTCGTTTGCTTCAGGATTCCATACTATCAACTGATGGCATGGCTTTTCCATAGTATCATACTCGTCAATATCACAGTCGAGTCCTGTACCACCGCCAGCTGCACGGAATGCAATCTCACGAAGACGACCAATCTCACGCATTGTGTTTGGAGCCTCATGTGCTGTAAAGCAATAAATCTCGTTATTGCCACGAGTTGAGAATCTTAATCTCTTATCTTCTGTGAGTTCTGACTTGAGTACCTCGACAGGAATTGGTGCAATAATATCTTGTTGCATATAATGAAAATGTTACAGACTATAAACTTGTTCCTTTACCCATTGAGCCCATTCAGCAGGAGTCTTGCTCTTGTCGAATGTCTGCCAAGGAATAGGCTTTCCAAATGTGATGGTATATTCCTTTCCTGCATTCTTAAACATCTCGTCCGAGAGGAAAAGCATAGCAATGTTAAACTTCAGATGAAGTTTCTTACACCATCGAGCAATATTGTAGAACTTCTCTGAATTATGTCCAGAGAAATGAACAGGAATCACATCGCGCTGATATTGAACACTCTTTGTGATAAAGGTCTTCTTCCATTCAAGGTCCTTGATAGAACCATCATCTTGCTTGCGTGAACAGAGACCAGCTGGGAACATGACAACATTCTTCTCCATCTGGAAAGCAGATTCAACCATCTTTGGGAAGTTGCGACTTTGAGCACCCGTCTTGTTGATAGGTACACAAAGAGGCGCAAGTCCCTCGAAACTCATGAGGAAATCATTGACAAGATAAACCATCTTGTCATCGAACTTATTGCAGACAATACTACCGAGGATAACACCATCAGGGCCACCAAGTGGGTGGTTGCTGACAATAGTATAGTACTTGCCATCCTCATTTCCTGGTATGTTGTCGAGTCCATCCGTCACAACACCATCAATATTACTTTTGACCACAAGTCGCAGTTTAAGGTGTTTAACTGCTGCATGAAGGAATTCTGGTCCGTACTGTCCTTTAGCAGTAGTATCCAGAAATTCGTTCAGGTCATCTTGATGAAGAATCTTTTTGAGCCATGAGACCAAGAACTTAGGGACACGCTTTGCCTTGCTGCCCATTCGTTCTTCAAGAATCTTATCTACTTCTATATGATATGAATGTTCTTCAGTTGCCATATTTTCCAAAATTAGTGCAAAAGTACTAATTCTTTTTATTCTAACAAAAAAAATGCTGACTTTTCACATAAAAGCCAGCATTTTGATTTCTTTTTGTATATATATTGAGGTGTATCGTTATCAAATGAAAAGCGAACAGCTAAAAGTTGTATCCAAAGCCAATCTGTCCATAGACAGGATACATTGGGAACGAGATTGTTTCGCTGAAGCTGTCCTTAAAGGCATCGTTCAATCCCCAGTCAAGGTGTGCGAACACAAGGAAATGCTTGAATGCCTGGAAGTCAACACCTACTTCTACACCCCAGTTGAAGCGACGCATATCATCTGAGAAGTCGTAGCTTACAGGGTTCTCTGGATCAACGATTGTCTTTGGGCCTGTTGGCACCATAGCGCCTGTGATAGGGTCTGGTCTAAGTTGGCGTTCATAACCGTTAGAGGCATCACCACCGAATTTCTTTGAAAGCACATAGCTGAAGTATGGACCAGCGAGTATAGACCAGCGATTGTTGAAACGGTAACGTGCATTCAGCGGTATTGTAATGTAGTTTGCACTGAAGTCTGTGGACTGAACACCTGTGTAGTTACATTCCACCATGTCTTCACCTTCCTTGAACTTGGTGTGGTAGTTCTCTACGGTCACATCAGCCTTCATGCCCTTCTGTTCGAAGCGGAGAGAGAACTCTGTGCCCCAGTGGCTTGTCCACATCTTATCGAAATCCACCTGAATGCCGAAGTTGAGTCCTGGATTGAAGGTGTTGATGCTCTTCATCTCTGATGGGAGAGGTACGGGCATTGTTCCACCCACATTGACACCTGCGCGAAGTCCTATCTTCCATCCTTTCTGCTGCAAGTCACGGATGGCAGGTGTATTGTCTTCCTGTGCAAATGTGCTCATTGAGAAACAAATGGCGCAGATGATAAGTAATGCTTTATTTAGTTTCATAGGTTTGTTTGTTTTCTTTGTTCTACAATTACTTTAATTCTTCGCCCACGAGTTCGAGTTCATCGACCTTAAGTGTGGAACCGACTGCACCACGGAAGAAGGCGCCCTGATTACTTGACGAACATACGATGGTGATATTGTAGCCGTTGTTTTCGGCAACCTCAGGATCGAACTCGACTGAGTAGCTGTCATAGTCGAAATCAAGTGTAAAGTGTTTCCACTCGCCATTTGTTCCAGCTCTTCTTGAGTCACGAAGTTCGGCGCGAGCCACGATGTAAGGACTGTTATCTACAGTGGCACCATCGAGTTTGATGCTATTACCATTCTCGTCGGTATTCTTGTAGAGAATAGCGTAGATGCTGCACGAGTCAGATTCGTTTGTGACAATCTGCATCTTGACATCTGTGAACACCTCTCCCGGAACATAACTCATATATCCGCTGAAGGAGATAGGCTTCTTGTTGTAAGCCACACCGAAGAGTGTACTTCCGAGTGGGTTGCTGAGTGCGGTCTTCACATTGAATTCGCCAAGGAAGAGGTTGCCGGCAGCAATAGGCTTGCCAGCCATAGCACCAATCTTACCAGTCTCCAATGTACGGAGCATCACACCCTGTCCTTTGCCGTTCCAACCCTCACATACAGTAGTTGGGTAATCGTCCTTGTCAGCACTTGCCTTTGAAATTGCGAAACCAGGATTAGCCGAACACCAAGTAAAAATCTCCTCGCCCTTAGTGTCATACTCCTTGAAGATATAGTAGTTTGGTTTCTTGTTTGGGCTTGATTCCTCTGCCCAGTCAAGGTGATAGATGCTTGGCACCTCGTTGCAGTTGAATGCAAGTTTGTACAGATGGTGTGTGTGCCCATCGCGAGACACGACCATATATTCCTGCACACCATTGCTGAAGTCGCGAGCCACACCATCAGCTGGGATATTCCACTGGTTGGTTTTCTCATTCTTCATGTAGATTTCACAACCCTGAGTGAGTACAAATCGTGGTGCGATTGCTGTCAAATCCGCCTTTGCATTCATGGCGATTTCGATGTAATCTTCCACGATGAACTTGCTCGCATCATGAAGAGTATCGGCTGCATATTTCAGGATTGAAGCGTCTTCGATGCGAACATACTTGATGTCTGCTTCTTGTGGTGTAGAGTCGTATGTGTCAATATTGAAATCCGACTCTGTACATGATACTGCAAAAAATGCCAATATCCCCATCAACGATGGTAAAATAATCTTTTTCATTGAGTTAAAATGTTATTAAACTGGGCGCAAAGGTACGAAAAAATATTGAATCAGTACCTTATACCCTATCTTTTTCTTATTATGTGGTGTTATAAGTTAATCCTTCTTAGATTCCAAAAGATACAATATGCTCTCAGGTCCCATGTTGAAAATCAGGTCGATAATAGATAAATCTGGGAGGAATCCATTCTTTCCCTTGAACACCTGATAATACTCTTTTGGGGCGAAAGAACTATCAGCATTATCGATAGGAACAAACTCTGTTGTCCTTCCTATTTCAATCTTTGGAGCATTTATCACCTCAAGACATCTGCTTACCAAAGCCTCATTCAAGTCCATAAGCCATTTCCACCTTTTTAAATATATGGGATGGAAGTCGTCCTGCAGGTACTCAAAGAATGGACTGTTGAAGTAACTTGACTCAAGGGCATACCAGTGTTGGCGCTGCCACTCGGAATGGTCACTCACCAGCACATCCTTCATCAGACATTTTCCACCTACAAATGTGCTTCTATCTACAGGCACAGTCAGCGACAACTTACCATTAGGCGAGTCTATCCAACACCTGTTGTGCAACGTCTGCTTACGATAGTTTGCCCATTGTTCAACAAGAATTGGTTCGTCCGAATTCATCATTCGAGCGAACCAACTTATAGATGGAAGATAAAAACTTGGTAAAACCATGTTTTAATTATTTGATGTCATCTACCCACTTGAATATTCTGTTCCAACGAACCTTGCTGCTTGGATTAGCATCCGGACTCATACTGAGCCAAATGAAGAGAGGTTTTCCTACCACATGGTCCTCAGGAACGAAGCCCCAATAGCGAGAATCGGCTGAGTTGTGACGGTTGTCACCCATCATCCAGTAGTAGTCCATCTTGAAGGTGTACTTATGTGCCTCCTTACCGTTGATGTAAATCTTACCATTCTTCACTTCAAGGTCATTGCCTTCGTATGTTCTGATAGGACGCTCGTAGATAGCTATGTTGTCGAGTGTGAGGTCGATACTCTGTCCCTTTGCTGGAATCCAGATAGGACCATAGTTGTCACGAGTCCATCCATAGTCGTGGTTGATAGGATAAACAGTACCCGACACATAGTGATAATAAGGAATAGAATCGAGAATGAAGTCATTGTCCTTCACCTCCTCAATCTTTTCCACCAACTCCTTGTGAGCAAGAAGTCCTTCGTATGCTGCCTTAGTGAGAGGCATATAACCAGTCTTGCCCAAATTCATTCTGCCCTGATTAGCATTTGAGTAGTTCCACTCTGTTCGCTGTTCATCGCTGACACCAAGTTCATTGAAGAGGTCATCATATCTTGTGTCGGTGATGTCGTCCTTGAAATAAACATAGTAAGAGAACTGGGCATTCTCAGGAGTCTTCTCTGCCTTGCCATCAACATAGATAATCTTATCCTTAATCTGAAGTGTCTGACCAGGAAGACCAACGCAACGCTTCACATAGTTCTCTCTGCGGTCGGCAGGACGTGAGACAATCTCACCATAGTGGAACTTATTTGCCTGAGCTATCGCCTTACCCTCAGCATAAAGAGTCTCGTACATGTCACGCTGCTGCTGAACCGAGAGTTCACGCATGTCAACGAGTTCAACACCCTTTTCTATTCTGTCATTCACAGCCAGTTCGACACAGAAATCATAGAATGTCTTTGCAACATTCACACTACAAGTATCACCTGCAGGGAAGTTGAACACAACGATGTCTCCGAGTTCCACCTTACCGAGTCCCTTCACACGACGATAATCCCACTGTGGCCACTCTACATAACTCTTGCATCCGAAAATTGGCATAGTATGCTGAGTGAGAGGCATAGTGAGTGGAGTCTGTGGAATGCGAGGACCATAACTCAACTTGCTCACAAGCAGATAGTCGCCTGTCATGAGACTCTTCTCAAGCGAACTTGAAGGAATCTTATAGTTCTGGAAGAAGAACTGATTAACGAAATAGACTGCCACGAGAGCAAACACGATAGCATCCACCCACGACATAATGCCATGAGCCAAACCATCAAGGTTCTTCCACCATGTCCAAGGTATCTTCTTTGTGATATAAGCATCAAAGATGAATGGCACAACTACAAGTCCCATCCAACTGCCAACCCAGTAGAGGAAAGCAAGATACAAGGCTGTTACCACGCCAAACTTAACCCATTTCACCCAAGCAGCTTCTGGTTTCTCGCCCTGTCCCTTCTGCGCCTTTGTCTTCTTAAATTCCGAATAATTGAATCCCATATATAATTATTCCTTAAAACTTAAACATATCATCGATAGTCAAGAGACCATCATTCTTGCCTGTGAACTCAGCAGCAAGCACAGCACCGAGAGCAAAACCCTGACGGCTGTGAGCATCGTGAGTGATAGTGATGATGTCCTCTGGCGAATCATAACTGATAGTATGGATGCCTGGCACCTCCTTACGACGGATGTCATCGATGCGGAGCACACCTTCAGCTGTCTCATGAAGACCCCAACGGTTCTTGCGGTCGAGGTTCTCGATGATGCCTTCAGCAAGAGTGATAGCAGTACCAGAAGGAGCATCGAGCTTATGAACGTGGTGAGTCTCCACCATGTTCACATCATACTGCTCAAACTGGTTCATTATCTTTGCAAGATACTTGTTCACAGCCGAGAAGATAGCCACACCAACACTGAAGTTACTTGCCCAGAAGAGAGTCTTACCATCTTCTGTACATGCCTTGCGAACCTCGTCGCCATGTTCCTTCATCCAACCTGTAGAACCACTGACCACCTTAACACCAGCCTTCCAAGCCTTCAAGTAGTTGTCGTATGCTGTCCATGGAGTAGTGAACTCGATAGCCACATCTGCACTTGCAAATGCTTCGCTCTCGAACTCTTCCTGATTGTCAATGTCGATGATGCTCACGATCTCATGACCGCGGCTGAGGGCAATCTGTTCAATCATCTTACCCATCTTTCCGTATCCAATTAGTGCAATCTTCATATCTTAATAGTTTAATTTTTTGACACCATTTATATAAAATCGCTGCAAAGTTAAGCATTTTGAAATAAAAACTTTACCTTTGCACTTATAAATATCCTTAAAGTTATGGAACATTTGTTACATTATGCTTGGAAACACAAGATTTTTCCACTTCAAGAACTCACTACGACCGATGGCAGACACCTTGAGGTCATCAATCCCGGACTGTTGAACAGCGATGCTGGTCCCGATTTCCGTGGTGCTGTGATTAAGCTCGACGGAGTGCAGTGGGTGGGCAATGTGGAGATGCACTTGCGTACATCCGACTGGTTTCGTCATGGTCATCAGAATGATGCTTCATACGATAACATCATTCTTCATGTGGCATGCGAGGTGGATTCTGAACTCCACTATCCAGACGGGAGCATAATGCCACAACTGCAATTTGCCATCCCTGATGTCGTTAAGGACAACTACGACCAGTTGCTGCGTTCCGACCACTCGCCTCGTTGTGCCAATGTGGTGTGTCACATACCAAAGATTACTATACACAGTTGGATGTCTGCCCTTCAGGTTGAGCGACTTGAGATGCGAACAGAACAGATTCTTCAGCGTCGCGAACAGTTGAACAAGAACTGGGAGGACACCTTCTTCGTAACCATAGCCCGCAGTTTCGGTTTTGGGAAGAATGGTGATGCCTTCGAACTCTGGGCACACTCCATACCTATGTCAGCCGTAGGCAAGCACCGCAACAATCTTTTTCAGATTGAAGCCATCTTCTTTGGGCAAGCTGGTCTGCTGAACGATGAGACCATCAACACACCATACTATACTAAACTTAGCAAGGAGTACAACTACCTCCGACAGAAGTTTTCGCTCACTGCCATCGACCCAAAGGCATGGAAGTTCCTTCGTCTGCGTCCACAAAACTTCCCACATATCCGCATCGCCCAACTCGCTATGCTGTACTACGAGCAGAAGATGAACCTGTCGAAGGTGACAGAAGCACAGACCATTGAGGACATCACACCTCTATTCGACACTCATGTGAGCGAGTTCTGGCAGACTCACTACAGTTTCACTTCCGAAGAATCGCAAAAGGGCGAGAAACATCTGTCCAGTTCATCACTCCAACTCCTCATAATAAACAGCGTTGCCCCTATCCTCTTTGCGTATGGCAGATACAAAAATGATGACTCTCTCTGCGAAAGAGCCATCAGATTATGGGAAAATATCAAACCGGAAAACAACCGTATCATTCGTGATTGGTCTGCAGCAGGCATCACACCCGAACATGCTGCCGACTCACAGGCACTCATCCACCTGACACGCAAGTACTGCGAACGCCACGACTGTCTTCGTTGTCGCTTTGGAAATGAATTTATCAGACGTAATCCTGGTTTCCTAAAGGAGGAACCATGCACGGAATGATTCCACTTACTTATTATTAGGAATACTCTTACTCCACGAACCACTGAGGATGATATTCACGAGACGAACAATGTCACTCGACTTCACCGAACCATCATCATCCACATCAGCAGCATCCAGTACCAGTCCCTCTGTATTCTTCTGGAGGATAAAACGAATTGCGCCCTCCACATCTGCATTATCAACATCGCCATCCCTATCCACATCTTCTGAAGGGATAGCCATGAATGCAGGACCATTCAACAGCACCTTCTGGGTACTTCCCACCTCTGTTTTCAGTCCAGCCTCGCACGCAACAATCTTATTTGTCTGCACAGTTGGACGCACCAGATAATAGTGGTTTGGCTGAAAATCCTCAGTATCCTCCATCTCTCTTGTCTCAAACTGGAAATAATAATAGTTATACACTGTGCCAGCAGGAACTTGTCTGAGACGTGTCACTTCATAACGCTTCGCATCAGCACCGAAGAAATATCCATCCACCACACATGGAACAACAACAAGTGTCATCTCACCAACATTAGCAGTACGAGTCATTTCCACACGGTCATAGAGTCCCGTTTTATCTAATACTGATGTGGTCGATTTGGAAACAGAAAGAACTTTGGCAGCAACTGGATCAATTGGTGCGATTGGATCTGTATCCTTAACCTGTGAAAATGCACTTGATGAGAGTGCAAGCAAGAGTAATGTAAATATATAGTGTCTCATGATTTAACGCATTGATTCAGAAAAGTAAGCAATATAGAAAACTGTACCAAAGCCCATGTGAGTGAGGTCTGGTTTTTTAACTGTCAAAGCCAAGTCTCTCCAAGACCAGTCTTTGATGAGGTCCTTGTAATCATCTGTAGCACTAATCATCTCAATGTCTTTGCATCCGAGACTCTTAAACAACTTAACTGCCTCTACGCTCTGGTTGTAAGGTACCACTTCGTCTTTCTCGTAATGGAAGAATGTGATAGGATGCTGTGGAACCCAACTACCATCGAGCAAGTCATTCTTCTTGATTACCTTATATATCTGCCTGTATGCAGGACTTGACTTGTCCTTGAATACTGGCGACATAATATCGTAGAAGTTGCACTTTCCACCATATTTATTAATTATCATGCTATTGATATCTGCAACTACCGTATTCTTCTTTTGCAGTCTTTCAAACACATCCATCTGCTTGAAGGATTCGGTGAAGAGATCGTACATATCCAGACCGCGAAGACCTGTAGAGCCGTAGGTGTAGAACAGGCCCATCATCATGTAAGGCAGAAGGGCTGGGTAGTTCATGGAAGCCTGGCTTTCATATTCATCAAACACTTCCGACATCTGCATTGCACCTGCACCCACAAAACTCTTGCGGAGTCTTACGGTTTTCTTAACTTCATCTGATGCCTCATTCTCAAGGAACTTCTGAACTGCGAGGGTTACACCTCCACCCTGAGAGTAGCCGATATTGTCTGTGTAGTAGTTGGCATCAAACTTGATGCCCCTTTTCTGTGCTTCTGCAAAGGCTGCCATAAGACCATCTACCACATTTCGTGCTGTGAGGGTGTGGCACATATAAGGGTGAGTGACGTTGACACTCTGTCCGTAACCCAGATAGTCAGGACTTACAGTCATGGCATTCTCACCTGTCATCATACGAATCTGGTCGATTTGAGGCTCTTTACCTGTAGGAACAATCTCGTCGAGTGTTGTTGTCGGGTGGTTGTTAAGCACTACAAATTTTACTGTAGCATAGGAGGTGTTAAATAGTCCTCCCTTTGGGAAACTTACCATTTCCGACAATAAGATAGGATTGTTGTTGGCATCAACGCTGTAATACTTCAACCTAACATCCTCATTGTTGGTTGAAAGGAAACTCGTTGCAAACGAACTGACCGCTACCATACATAGCACTACGGTCAAAAGTAGCTTTTGCATATTAGATTATAAAAAGTATTTAATTGTTAATTAGGAAATACAAAAGAAAAAGGATGTACAAACACTTTCTTCTACTGTTTATACATCCTAATCAACTATTCTGCACGGGGTGAGAGACTCGAACTCCCGACCCTCGGTTTTGGAGACCGATATTCTA
>CALBJW010000005.1 GCA_937893145.1 uncultured Prevotellaceae bacterium
ACATCCGTGGTATCGGTACTATCGGTGACTCTGCACCTCTCTACGTAATCGACGGTGTTGCTGGTGGTAATCTCGATGGCATCAACCCTAACGATATCGAGTCTATCGACATTTTGAAGGATGCTGCATCTGCTGCAATCTACGGTTCACGTGCTGCAAACGGTGTAATCCTTGTTACAACTCGTCAGGGTAAGCAGGGCAAGATTGAGCTCACTTACAACGGTTCTATGGGTTGGGCAAACAGCTACAAGCGTCCTCAGCTTTTGAACGCTCAGCAGTACATGACTATCATGGACGAGTACACATTCAACACATCTGGTAGCAAGTTGAACTTCGCAGACTATGTTCCACAGAGCATTCTTGACAGAGTTGCTCAGGGCTGGGAAGGTACTGACTGGTGGGGTGCATTCATGAACAAGAATGCTGCTCAGCAGAATCACTCTATCACTTTGACTGGTGGTTCAGACCGCTCTAAGTTCGCTATGTCTTACTCATATACTGACAATGAAGGTATCATGGGTGCAGATCAGGCTTCTTACTACAAGCGTCACACTGTACGTATCAACAGCGACCATGTTCTCTTGAAGGGTAAGGATTTCGATATCATCACAATCGGTGAGAACGCATCTATCGGTTACAACAGAAGCCATGACTTGGCTGAAGATGGTATGTACTGGAGCTACATCCACTCTCTCCTTCAGACTAACCCACTCGTTCCTCAGTTCAATGCTGATGGCACTAACTATACAGTCCAGGGCGAAGGTACAGGTTGGAATGTATTCTGGTTTAGTAACCCATGGGAGAACCTCACAAAGGGTGGTTGGAACTCTATGGCTGAAAGCCGCAACATGAATGCTGCTGCTACAGCTTACCTCGTTATTCAGCCTATCAAGGGTCTCAAGTGGCGTTCACAGTTCAACTATTCTATGAGTGGTGGCGCTTACCGCAACTTTGGTTCTCCACGTCTTCCAGACCTTCAGAACCCGGTTTCTAATTATACTGTATCACAGAGTGCCTGGATGAGCAATAACTACTCATTTGAGAATACTCTCTCTTACGACTTCACTGTTGGAAAGAACAAGATCAGCGCATTGGTTGGTCAGAGCTTCCAGAGTTCAGGCTGGAGCTCAAACCTCAATGCTTCCAACTCTGTTGTTGACGGTCAGCAGAAGGCAACCCTCAAGGACTGGAATTCTGCTTGGCTCAAGAACTTCAGCACAGACCTCAAGAATGCATCAATCGGTGGTAACCCTAACGATGATGAGTATCTCGCTTCATACTTCGGTCGTGTAAACTGGGACTACAACGAGACATACATGGCAACTGTTACAGTACGTGCCGATGGTTCTTCTGTGTTCAACAAGGGTAAGCGCTGGGGTGTATTCCCTTCTGTATCTGCAGGTTGGGTTCTCTCTAACGAAAGCTTCATGGAAAGCACTTCAAACTGGATGGACTTCTTCAAGATCCGTGCATCTTGGGGTCAGAACGGTAACAACCGCATTTCTAAGTATCAGTACCTCGCTACTATCCAGCAGTCTGGTGGTAATGGAGATAGCGGTTACAAGTTCGACGATTCTATGGAGACTTCACTCAATGGTACACCTAACTCAGGTGCATTCGCTAACATCGTTCCTAACCCAGACCTCACTTGGGAAACTTCTGAGCAGATCGACCTTGGTTTCGATGCTCGCTTCCTTGACAGCCGTTTGGGCATAAACTTCGACTGGTATAAGAAGACTACTAAGGACTGGTTGATCACAGGTCCACGTATCGCTATCCAGGGTACTAACCCAGCTGCAATCAATGGTGGTGACGTTGAGAACACAGGTATTGAAGTTGCTGTTACTTGGAACGACCGCATCGGTAAGGACTTCCGTTACAACATCGGTGTAAACTTCGCAACAAACAAGAATAAGGTAACTCGTATCGCTAACGAGAACGGTTATATCAACGGTAATGCATCTATCCTTTCTCAGGGTACAGACTACATCTACCGTGCTGAGGTAGGCAAGCCAATCGGTTATTTCCGCGGTATGTCTTACAGCGGTATCTGGCAGAACCAGGATGAGATCGCAGCAGCTCGCGCAGCTGGTAAGGCTGTTCTTGAAGATGCACAGCCTGGTGATCCTATCTGGGATGACTTCAATGGTGATGGTCAGATCGTATATGGTGATGGCGCAGACAGCGATAAGCACGAGATCGGTAACCCTAACCCAGACGTAACTCTCGGTATCAACCTCGGATTCCAGTATAAGGGCTTTGACTTCGCAGTTAACGGTGCAGGTGCATTCGGTCAGCAGATCATGCGTTCTTACCGTTCATACGGTGATAACCCATACCAGAACTACGACACAACAATCTTGAACCGTTGGCATGGTGAGGGTACTTCAAACACTGATCCTCGTATCATGGGTACAGGTCACCCAAATACAATCTGGGTATCTACACGCTACATGGAGAATGCTGACTACTTCAAGATCAAGGCTGTAACTCTCGGTTACGATATCAAGTCTATCTGGAAGTCTTGTCCACTTTCACAGCTCCGTTTCTATGTTCAGGCTTCTAACCTCTACACATTCACAGGCTACACTGGTCTCGATCCAGAAGTTGGTAATGCTGGTGGTGGTGACAGCTGGGCATCTGGTATTGACCTTGGTTTGTACCCTCCTTCACGTACTTGGACTGTTGGTGCAAGCATTAAATTCTAATTCGCTAATAAAGATATGAAGAAATATATTTTATCAACAGCAGCTGCTGTATTGACAGCAGTTTCGTTCACTGCCTGTGATGACATGTTGGACACAGATCCACGTGTTACAGATGCAACTCAAGCTACATTCCCAGGCAAAATTGCAGATGTTGAGGCATTGAATGCTGCTACCTACTCTATCATGTGTACAATGGGTGGTGGTGATGCCGATACACAGAATATCTGGTACTGGTGGGAAGTTATGTCAGATAACTGCTATGGTTCTGGAGGTCTTCAGGATAACAAGATCAAGGCTCTCCATCACCTTACTATGACAGAAGTCAACCAGTATGAGACTCCATTCGTTCTTCTCTATGGTGGTATCAATCGTGCAAACAATATGATTGAGACTATCGACAATGTAGATTGGAAGGGTGATAATGTTAAGCGTAACCAGCTCCTTGGTGAGGCTTACTTCATGCGTGGTCTTTATACACTCTGGCTCACACAGATGTTCGGTGATGTGCCATTGATCACTTCTACTACTATCACTCCAGAAATGGAGGAACAGGCTGATGCAGAAACTGTTATCTATCCACAGATCTTCTCTGACTTCTATTCAGGTATCAACCTCATGGGTCCAGACAAGAAGTCTGGTCACGCTAACAAGTATGTTGCTGAGGCATTCCTCGCTCGTGCTTATATGTTCTGGGCAGGTTTCTACAAGAAAGCAACTGATTTGGCTACAGCTTCAGTTGAAGAAGTTACACTCGTTGCTCAGGAAGGTTGTGCTGAGGGTACTAAGCTTTCAAAGAGCTATGTATCAGGTGGCTTGCTGAATATTGTTGAACAGGGTGGCTATAAGCTTCTCAAAGACTATCGCTCACTCTGGCAGTACTCTAACAGCTATGTATGGAAAGAGACTCACGATCAGGCTCTTGACTCACTCGGCGTAGAAGAGGTAAAGGATCTTCAGAACTGGCGTAAATATGGCAGCAAGGAAGGTACTCACGGTTACAAGTTCATAGCCGACATGGATCCTAACGATTGTTTCGATATGCCAGGCATGGGTAACGGTAACCCAGAAGAACTCTTCCAGGTTCAGTTCATGAATGCTTCACGTTGGGGTATTGGTAATGATGGTGGTATCTATTCTTCTGACCGTATGTACTGTAACTACCTCTCTTGTTTCTGGGCTCTCCGTGTAAACGGCCACAACGGTGATCGTTCTTACACATATCCATTCACACAGGGTTGGGGTCAGGGTACTCCTTCAAGCAACATCTGGGATGACTGGACAAGAGCTGAAAATGAAGGTAACTACACAGATATTCGTAAGCTCGGTTCTTTGATTGATGGTGTTTCTGCTGACAAGGAAATCGACTATGATTTCGTAAAGGACTGCTGCGAGGCTTCTGGTTATGGTGTTAAGAAGTACAACGGTGTTACAACAGACAACGAGACAGGTGACCGCTCATGGTGGTACACTGCAGCTGGTGAAGGTTGGACTAACACACTTGGTGACAATGCCCTTCAGGGTAGTCACTTCGAGGATTTCTATCTCATGCGTTATGCAGACGTTCTTCTCATGCTTTCTGAGTTTACTGGTGATGCTCAGTACATGAATCAGGTTCAGCGTCGTGCTGGTGTTCCAGAGACACCTTACTCTCTCAAGCAGATTCAGGATGAACGTCGTTTTGAGTTAGCATTCGAAGGTGTCCGCTTCAACGACATGCGTCGTTGGACAGGTAAGGACGTAAAGGGTGGTTATGCATCTAAGGCTCTTCAGGCACAGGCTGGTAAGCTTATGGTTTGCAATGGTGACGTTGCCAACAAGCGTACAATGGAGCACATGACATGTTCTTGGACTGAGCGTTACGAGGAAACTAACGGATTCCTCATGAAGCCACAGTCTCAGATCACTCTTATGAATGGTAAGCTTGTACAGAACCCAGGTTGGGATGGTTCTTCAAAGACTCAGTACAAGACTCTTTATTAAAATTTCAATTTAGTTAATATTATATGAAAAAGATATTTTCACTTCTCGCTGCAGTATGTGCGCTCGTAGCATGTGATCCTGTTTCGGAGAACATCAGCAATGGCGGACACATCACAGCAGAAGAGCTCGCTGCAAAGAGTAGCGTTACTTTGTCTGGTAATGTTGTGAGCTGTACAACATCAGCTCCAGTAAATGCAAAGTGGACTATCGCTGGCAAGGATTTCTTGGGAAATTATGCATGGAAGAAGCTCAAGTTGGGTGATCAGACAATCACACTCACAGGTCTTTGTGCAGATGGTACAATTGTTACAGCCGACTATCCTGTTTCTGTTCAGCAGATTACTGATCCACTTGAGAAGTATTATATTTTCCAGAGCGATCCAAGCAACCCATACGTAATCCCTGCTAATGGCGATGCAGCTTTCGGACGATTCAGCGACAATGAGGGTAAGGGCCTTCCTTATCTTACTGATGATGTATACTTCGGTAAGAAAACTTTGGTTTTCGACCTCGTTGCTGAGCCAGGCGATGGTGGTATCTGGGGTGAGCCTGCAGGTCCTGCAATGTTCCGTATCATGACTGGTTGGTGGGATCCTGTCTTCGCTGATGAAGTTGAGGTTCCTACTGGAGCTGGTTTGTGGGAGCTTCCACTCACTGACGACATCGCTGCTGCATGTGCACAGGGTGGTGGTTCTCGTGACCTTACTCTCTTGCTTCGTCGTGGTACTGTTACTATCAACAGCATTTACTATGAGGAATAATATTCCTTATAATATGTAAAATATCGGGCTGGCTCAGTCAAATGAGTCAGCCCTTTTTTATTCGTAAAAATGTTTACAAAAAGCAAAGTCTCAAACATCGCTCTTTACACGAGTCTTTTGGGATTCACGGTATTTGTTCTCTATATATTATATATTAATAAGGAGGTATTCTATACGGCACAGGAACGTTCTGAATTTCTTGTCGGATCTTCATTCCTGCACACACTCCTTTCAAAACCATTTGGTTTGATTCAATATATAGGGGCATGGCTCACACAGTTCTTTTATAAGCCGTTTGTTGGCTCAAGCATACTGTTGATAATCTGGACTCTGTCTTTCTTCATTGGCACCAAGGCATTTCGTTTGCAGGAAAATGCAGTAGCACTTATGCTTTTGCCGATAGCTTGCCTTCTTACGTCAGTTGTCGATCTCGGTTATTGGATATACATATTTAGAATCAAAGGCTATTGGTTCTCTCAATCTGTGGGATTCCTAATAATGCTTATACTCTTGTGGACTGCTCGTTGTACGCCTCGCAAGTGGCATCTTGTCTGGTATATCCTTGCAGTTTGCAGCTATCCTGTACTTGGGTGGTTCGCTTTGCTTTTTATACTTTGCCTTGTCTTTACCGAAAAAACTTCCTGGCCTGAACTTGTTGGCATAGTTTTGCTTTTATTAACAGCCAATATTTGGAGAACTCTGCTATATTCTGACCAGAGCTTCAACTCTGTGATGCTGGCAGGGTTACCAATCTTTGAAACTCCAACAAACAAGAGTGAATATCTTACTTATCCATTCTGGGTGCTTGGCTTTGTCTCGGTTCTTATTTCGTTATTCAACCGTTATCTCAACAAATGGTTCGTGCCTGTATTGTGTGCGATTGCAGGAGTTGTCTTTACCTG
>CALBJW010000006.1 GCA_937893145.1 uncultured Prevotellaceae bacterium
TTATCGTCGCAGACGCTTCCGAGCCCGTTGAGGAAGAGCGGTCGGGGGAGGGTCTCTATCCCAAACTCTCTGCTTAATTCCTCACACGCCTCCTTAAAATCGATGTTTCTCACCGCCATCACATAATCAATCACACTCCCACTCTTCCCACAACTGAAGCAATGGCAGAAGTTACCCTTCCTGCCACCTATCAGCAGACTCGGATGCTCATCATTATGCCAAGGACACTCAGCATACAGGTTACTACCTACACGCTTCACCTTACCACCATATCTTTCAGCAACAAGGCTGAACTCAATCTGGTTCAGCCTTGCAGTATCGTATTTAGTTATCAGCATCTTTCTTATTCTTTATACTTCACATTGAAATACTTCGCATTATGATTATAGTAATATTTTATTCCTGTACCAGAAAGAATATCTTGAAACGCCTTTTTCCCGACCTTCTTCAGTTCTTCGTCCATGCAAAACTGAGAGTATGAGCGATAGATGTCGGAGAGTTTGATACCATTCTTCTCATCCTCCTCCAGAAATGTATCGAGAAACTGCAATGCACTGTTAGAATTACTGATGTACTCATCCAGAGCAGTCTGACAATCCTTGCTCTTGGTGAATGCCTTGTTTTTCATCACATTTTTGAGACCGAGGAGTACCCAATTCAGTATGCCCGGCAACTCTGCAGAGAGTTTCTTGACCAAGTCCACATCCACCTCATCGTCAGTGATACACACCCTGAAAGGCATGAGAATCCACCTGCGAAAGAATCCCATCGTATATTCTGGTGATGGAAGTCGGTTGTAACTCGTAAACAACTTTGGGATATGAGTCATCATGTGAGTACCCGAATACAGTTTTCGCATATCAGTCTCTTCACCCGACACCATGCGTTTCAATACCGAATAGTCCAGATCCCCTCGACTCTCGCTGCTTATATTTGCCAGTTTGCCGTCAGCAAGCGAGCGTTTCTCATCATTGGTGGTCAAGTCACTCAAACTGACAAAACTCACATTCGAACCACCAAGCACCTTAGTGACGATTTCCAGTACCGTACTTTTGCCGTTTCGCCCCAGCCCACTAAGCACGAGCATCTTCTCCAACTTGAGGTTCTTCGTGAAGCAGTAGCCCACATACTCTGCCAGCAGAGTCTGCATCTCTACTTCTGGAAGCACCCTATCAAGAAATTTATGAAACAGAGGACACTCAGCCTCAGGATTATAGACATACGGAAGAACATAAGTGAAGAAATCTTCTGCCCTGTGTTCACGAGTCACCAACTCTCCATCGCTCTTTATCTCAAGAGTACAATTCTGCAGATTTACCCACGACTCGCCCGGAGTGACCTGATGCTTCTTGTGCTGCATCACGCGGAACGCCAGTCTCTCAAACACCTTATTCATAAAGTCGGGCGATTCGCAGTACAGACTCTTCAGCCCCAACTTGTAAGCGCATTTCTTCACAAACACATAGTACAGCTGAAGTTCTATGACCGACCAGTGGGTGCCGATGAAGAGGAACACCATCTGCTTCGACCTGTTCTTCTCCACATATTCAGTCACCATCATGATGTCCTTCACCAGTTCCTCTATATACCTTGTGATAAACTCCATGATTGCAATCTCCGCATCCTTCTTTTTGTTAGAAGAATCAATGATAGCTTCAATGACCGTCTCTTTGCTCTCCACCCTCTCCATGATACTATCGAGCGTATATTCCACGATATTCTCGCCACGAACAGCAGCGAGAATATCGAGGTTCTGCAGGTCCTTTTCAATGAACTTATCCATACTACCTACACCGTATCCTTAATGTGGTTCCAGATGCTCATTGCAGCCTTCTCAAATTCATCGAGAAGCACATCCTTACCGATGTTTACGACCATCTTCTGCGAAATCTTGCCTGATGGGCTAAGTCTTCCATCCTTGATGACCCTGACCTTGAAGTTCAGTTTCTGGCTCTCAAAGATGCTTGGGTTCGGACTGCGGTCCACCTTATGAACCACTGGCACAGTCACGAAGAATTCCTTCTTGCTCGTCACAAACTTCAGGACCACCTTCACATCCTTGTCATTTTCAAAGCGGTTCTCCTCATCCATGAGGTTCACCGTAGTGTTCACAATCTGCTTTTCCATTATTCTTTTATTATTAAACGTTACATTTCATTACGATACGCTTCGCTACGTTACATTTTATTACGTTACGCTTACGCTACTAAGACCACCACAGCATGTCCCCGCTTTCGTAGCGAAGCATTTCGTAGGCGAAGCCGTTTCGTAGCTTTAGCGTTTCGTAGCGAAGCGTTTCGTAGCCTTTAGCCGTTTCGTCCCCTTCGGGGCTTATTCCCAGCCCACGCACACGAGCATCTTGTTGCTTGGATGCAACTTGCCATCCTTCTTCCACTCCCTCTCGTCCACATCAGCGATGAGGTCAAAAGTATGCAAGCCTCTGTCCTTGTCGATGCCTTCACTCAGGAAACGCTCCAGATGTTCTCCCTTGAGTCGGAATGCCAAACGGCTGTAAGGCTTATCCTCCTCCTTTGGTTCGTTGATTACCACATCCATATTCTTGTATGGAATACCAATATACTCGCCACAGTCCACATCGTAGCACTTAGCGATTGTACCTGTTACTTTCATTTTTGTTTATTTGTTTATAAGTTTATAAGTTTAATAGTTTATAAGTTTAATAGTTTAATGGCTTTCGTAACAAAGTGTTTCGTCTTCGTAGCGAAGCGTTTCGTAGGTCGAAGACCGTTTCGTAGGCAAAGCGTCTTATGATTCAAAAGCATCACACATTCCTACCAGCAAGAACTTGTGAAAGTCCCAATAGAGGCCATCCTTCTTCCTTTCGAGAAGTTGTCTGAGAGGCATTCCCTCCATATATTCCTGAAAGAGTTCCTTGATCTTCTCAGTCCAATGTGGCTTCTGGCAAATCAAGATGGAATCGACTGCTGCGAGAACCTCAAGGGCTCTCTGTTCTGTGCCTGCTTCGGTGTTGCTCTCGAAATAGACACTCTTGATAATTTCTACTTTTTTCATGATTGATTTGTTTTTTTAATTGATGATTTCATTAAAACCGATACAAAGGTACTGACTTAAATGCTCCTTTTCAATTTATTTTTCTACATAGCCGAAAACCCTTTGTGAAACCCCGAAAACCCTTTGTGAAGCAATCTCTCACCTTATTATCGTGATAAGAGGCTTAATTTTCTTCATAGCAGTCTCACCGATGTATATCTTTTCACCATTCGACAAGAAAAGCATGTTACCAGCTATACGGTTTATCTTCTCAACATTTACCACTATGCTCCTGTCCAGTCTGACCAGGAACTCTACATCCTCCACACATGCATAGATGCGAGAGAGATTAACAGCAAGGTTCACCACCATCTTCTCAAGGTGAATGTCGCAGTAACTGCCCGAAGCAGACATATATACTATGTTCATCGGTTCGATGCGCACCAGCATAGAGTCCTTATGCACAAAATATCGCTTTGTTTCTTTATTTACCTTCATATATTCCAATATCACAGGTTCATTTTCAAATAGTGAATGCTGACTATTTTCATTTCAGCAATGCAAAGGTAAGTGCTTTATTGCACAAGCAAAACCATTTGACAATCAAACATCTAACCACATTTTTTATATAAAGCAGAATAAAGCAAAATAAAGTGACAGCTATAAAATGTGTAAAGTTTATAAAGTCCTTAAACGCAAAAAAAAGAGACCAGCACATTTATTTGTGCCAGTCCCTTTTTCAGTACCCCTTTTTCATTAGTTGATTAGAGAAATTGACCTGTGAGGCTTGGTAGATATTGTATTCATGCAGAATCCTCCAAAGCGCAGACTTGTTTTTCTTCAGCATCTTCGGTCTCCGTGCGTTTACCAATCCACTTATAGTATCAATTACAGTGAAGTCATCCTTACCATATATGCTATTCACGAATTTTTCAGTTTCGCCCACATCATTCCAGAAATACCCCTTCAGTTTGCCTACAAGTTCCTCACTATCTTCCACACCACTAACACCACCCACTTCGCGCTCCGAGATAATCATACTGCCTATCTCATCCGACAAGCACACATCACTTGCAGCATAGCTGACCATCCAGACTCTCACACCCTCTGCGACCTTATCCGCATACAAGACCTCATCTATGATTTTCTCCATCTGTTCCCGTTGCCCATCTGCCACCTCTTTCGCCCCTCTTCTCAGCACCTTCACCACAGAATCGTATTTAGCCCTATTGCCTATTATCAACAGATTATACAAGGTACACACAACAAGCGTGGCTGCAAGTTCCACATCCGCCTCCTCGCAGTCCACATTCTCCGCGAAATGGCTCCTCAGTTCCTGCCATAAGTCACGACTGTATTGCATTTCATCCTCCTCATCATCAGTAATTTTCTCAACCAACGAGTCAAGCGAACAGACCACATGATAAAACAAGTCTGAAGGGGATAGCGAGAAACAACCAGAAAGCCTCTCCGCTCTCAAGGCAAGTGAACGCAACTGCCCAAACAAGTAATCACCCTTGCATTTAGAGCCTACCAACTCTTCTTCTTTTCTTGACAGATAATGCTTCCTCTTCATAGTCCTTATACAGTTTCATGATATCATCAAGCCACGCAGGCAAGGTGATAACCTGCTTTTGCTCCTCTCCCGTTTCAAACAGCAATTTGGGAGCGATCGTATCCTTATCCTTTTCCACAAAAAGAGAAAGTACATCCTCATCCATTCCGAACTGCGCCTTGATGTCGTGACCATATCTGTAAAGACCAAAACGCTTGAACCTGACTAACAGATTATAGTTCGGATTCGTAGAACACAGCTCTGCCATCAATTCCAGGTCCTGCTGAACATCCTCATTCTTCAAGCGCTCATCATCACTGATATTTGCAGTCACCTGACCACTATCAGCAAACCTACCTATCCATTCCGAAAGGGCGTGTACAAACCTGCTGCTCAACTTTTTCTTCTCATCCAGGTTCTTTTCAAAATCAAAAACGACCTTGCTCACATTATCCTTAAGCTTATCCTTGATATGATAAACAGCCTCAATAAACTTCAACTGGTTCTTCAACCTGACGACCTCAAACCTGTAACCAGCCTTATTAAGCAGATAGTTAAAGCTGTTCTGCAATACTTCTGCCGACTTGTCCGTATCCATAGCAGCACGCTGAATGGCTATGAACCCATGATTCTCGCGATTGTCGATAATCACATAGAAAGGCATGTGATTAGGTTCTGGATGCTTATTCCAGTCCTCATCATAGATAAGTTTCGAACCATTAGCCTGAAGTTCCAGCACAATGATACCATCTCGATGTTCCAGAACTCTGTTATTGTAGGTGTCCTTCTCTATCACCTCCTCACCATTCTTGTTCTTCTTGGGAGCATTCCAGAGCTCGATAATCTTATTCTTCTCAGGAATCAGACTCTCAAAGATCATTTCCTTCGAAGCCTCCTTCATGTCCATGCGCTTCTCACCCTTGTTGAAAAGCTCACCCTGAACAGCTTGCAACTTACCAATCTTGTAACGATAAATTGAAAAAATAATATCCTTCATACCTATTTGAAAAATTTACTAATTAAAAAAGTTTCCAAAATTAGGTATATCATCCCACTTCACCAAGCGAAAACACAAAACAAACCTTGTTTTCCGCTGATGTTTCAGAGGTAAGCATCAAGAACACACCATTCCCATACAGTTACAGCGAAATTCCTCAAATTCCCCTCACCCTCTGGTCGTACAGTTCATTGAAGAACATACTCTTGAACATGGTGTTTGCCCTGTCTTCCGAGAGCTTGTTGTAGAGGTCAATCTTTGAGTTGAGGAAGTCGAGAAGTTCGTCATCCACCCTCTCGAAGAACATCTTCCTCACATCGTCGCGCGCATTATCATTGTTGAAGAAACTCATCAGAGTGCTGTCGTCAATGATGTTCTTGCGCATACGGTCCAGCTCCACCTTGTCCTCTTCAGTCAGGTCGAGTCCATAAGTTTCGTTAAGCATCTTGATGATATTGCTCAGCAGTTCCATCTCCTCCGCAGGCTTACCCGAATCCTTACCCGCAGTCTGTCCCTTCATAGGAGTATCACCCTCGCTGAGCTTAGCCTTGTGCATACCCATATACTTGACCTTGTAGCTATCAAGTTCCGCTTCATCAAGCACTTCATACGGGATGTTAGCTTTCTGATATGGGAATTTCTTATACAAGGCATTGCAGAACGGAGCAAGCTGGGCAAGTTCCTTATCCTTGAATGACATTATCTGCGAAAGGAAATTATACAGGTTTGCCAATCTGCGACAACGCTTGCGGAAGATGATCTGACTGTCTTCATCCAAAGTCTTGAGCGCACAGTCACATACCTTGTCAAGCACAAGGTTCACTTTCTCCTTGTCTGTATCATCAACAAAGAAGTACTTAGCAAACTCGTGTACATCATCCTTCTCAAACACATCAAAGTGGTACAATTCAGACTGTAACTCATACAGAGCATTAGGATCGGTCTGGTCCTCCTCGTTCATGAAGTTATGACCGTAGTACTTCTGGAAATCCTGCTCTACCTTCTCAGCATCGTTCACAAAGTCGAGCACCATAGTCGATGACTTACCCTTGCGAGTGCGGTTGAGTCGGCTCAGAGTCTGCACCGTACTTGTATCACCCAGTTTCTTATCCACAAACATAGTGTGGAGATTAGGTTCATCAAAACCAGTCTGATACTTCATCGCAACGATGAGTATTCGGTATTTAGGCATCTTCAGTGCTTTTGGGATTGACACCTTGCCTCCGAGCTGGTTCATCGATTCCTCTGTGTATTCCATGTTGGTCTCCGAGTCCTTCACCGTACCAGAGAAAGCCACAAGTGCCTTGTATGGAAGATGCATTTCCTGCATTATCTCATCAAACTTCAACTTGTATCTTACAGCATGCAGACGACTGCGAGTCACGAGCATAGCACGCGCCTCTCCATTTATCTCATGTGCAGTGTTGCTCACGAAGTGTTCAATCATGATACGGCTCTTCTTCTCGATAGCAGAGTCCTGAAGATCCACATAGCTTGAGAGCAGACGGACAGCCTTCTTCTTGTCATACTCACTATCCACCACACCACTTGCTGTCACCAACCTGTAGTAGCGCTTGAATGTCATATAGTTCTGGAGCACATCAAGAATAAAACCCTCATCTATAGCCTGCTTCATGGAATAGACATCGAAAGGTTCCAAAGTGCCTCCCACATTCTCACAGAAGAGTTCGAGCGTTTTAGGTTTTGTAGTGGCAGTAAATGCGAAGTAGCTGACATTCTTCTTCACACCCGTCTTCTGCATATCCTCCTCGATACACTTGTTGAGGTAGTCCTCAGGAGTGAGGTCGGCGTATGGATTATCTGCAAACGACTCATTGTCAGCTATAGGCTTATCGAATGCCTCAGCCTCCTTCAGCGAGAGAGCCTTACGCATCTGACGCGCCATGTCACCGCTCTGACTCGAGTGAGCCTCGTCGATAATCACAGCGTAGGTGCGATTAGCATCCTGACTGACAGCGCTTGCGATAACCGGGAACTTCTGTATGTTGGTCACCACAATCTTCTTCCTTGCATTGATAGCATCCTTCAAGTCCTGTGCACTATGCTTGTCAGTGATATAAGCCACCTCACCTTCAGTCATCTGGAACTGACGGATATTGTTAGCAATCTGGCTGTTGAGAGCAAGTCGGTCAGTCACCACAAACACAGAGTCGAACAATGGTTTCGAATCAGTGAAGTTACGGAAGAAGTTGCTCAATCTGAATGCAAGCCATGTTATGGTGTTGCTCTTGCCCGAACCCGCACTATGCTCAATGAGGTAACGGTGTCCCACACCGTCAGTTCGCTGAGCCCCAAGAAGTCGCTCTACAGCTCTGCGCTGATGGTAACGAGGGAAGATGAGTGCTTCGCTCTTCTTCGTCTCGAACGCACCAGTCTTAGGATTGTAATCCTCTTCTTCGTTCTGTTGCACAAGCAGATAGTTCTCCAGCAAGTTCATGAGCGAATCCTTGCGGAGCACATCCTTCCAGAGATACTCCGTGCGTACCTCCTCCGTAGTGTCTTCCACACCCTCAGGCGGTATGTTGTTGTAGTATTTGTTGAATGGGAAGAAGCGAGTCTTCGCTCCGTCCAAACGGGTAGTCATATACACCTGCTCTGTACCACAGGCAAAGTGTACGAGTATGCGCTTAAACTCAAGAGCCTTCTCGCCCTTGATAGGTCGCGACTGCATATACTGCTTGATGGCATTCTCGTGAGTCTGCCCCGTGAGTGCGTTCTTCAGTTCGATAGTAGCCACAGGCAGACCGTTCACAAAGATAGCGAGGTCTATAGCGAGGTCCTTATCCTTCTCCTTTGTGGAATACTTGAACTGCTCCATCACGGCGAGTCGGTTCTGGTGATACGCACGCTCGTGCTCTGCATTCCTATTGCTCACAGGCTTGAAGAAAGCAAGTCGGAAATGTGCTCCCTGCACATCGAAAGTGCCAGTCTTGGGCTTCAGCACATCGAGCGTACCATAGCGTGATATCTCCTTGTCGAGTAGCGAGAACAGGGCCTTCTCTGCTTCCATCTCACCACCAGCATTATCCAAGAGCGTTTTCCACTCTTCCTCCTGCGTATCCTTGAGGAAAGCAATCATCTCACTTCTCACCACACACATCTCACGGTCATACTCTGTATTTTTCAGCGTATGATACTCAAACATATCATTATCCTCCGAATCCACAAGAGCCTCACCTGCAAAGGTGAGGACACGCTGTGAAGTGAGATAGTTCACTATATTCCGTTCCAAGTCAAGTTCTTTAGGTAGTCCTGACATATATTATATTGTTTTTATTATTTTTGTTTCCATCCTCTCAAGTCCACCTTTCCTGTCACAGCCTCGCTGATGAGCGAACGCTTGTAGTCCTCAAGTTGGGACTTCTGGAGTTCGAGGGCTTGGATTGAGGAATCAATCTTGGAGGTCTTGGAGTCGAGGTAGGAAGCGATTTGCTGTTGTTCGGAGAGAGGAGGAGTTGGTAGGCTCATATTATTTAGACTAAGTAAAGACAATGCCGGCTGGGCAGTTTCTTGTACTATTCCAACATAAGCACCTCTATGTTTTATCAATTGCAGTAGATAAATAAAAACACTATTAAGCATTTTTGTATTATCAAGAGTAATTTTCAAAGAATTACCAGAAACAACACTTGGTTTGTCTAATATTGGCAATTCCCCTGCCATACCATAATTTGCACCAATTTTTGCTATTATGATATCGTTTGCTCGACATTCACTTCTCCTAATTGTTTCGAAATGCTCTTGAGTTATTGTTTTGAATTTCTTGTATATGAATTTACCAGTAGTAATAGTACCACTTTCTATTACATAAACATCGCCATTTTCCACAAAATGCTCAGACTTTAGATTCGAACCGAATGGACCATCAACAAAAGCATTTTGTGCTTGAGATTTTAGGTATTTGATTTTTTTCATTTCCCATCCCTCGGGAATCTCTCCAATCCACTCAACACCACTATCCTTCATCTTAGCATTAGGGTTGAGACCTTTGGTCACAGCCTCGCTGATGACGCTCTGACGATAAGATTTCAAATCCTCAATCTGCTCCACAATCTTTGCAAGAGAAGAATCTATCTGACCTACTTTGTAGTCGAGGTAGGAAGATATTTGCTGTTGCTCGGAAAGAGGAGGAAGAGGGACTCGGATAGAAAAGAAGTCAGGAGTATATAATCTCAAACGACTTTCTATTAGTCCACGAGAATTCCTTCTAAACTCTAATTTACACTGAGAAGAGCGGAAAAGATAATTGTAGAAATTGGAATTCAAGTTTTCAGATGGCACATACACACAATAAGCAGGGCTTACTATACCATCACACGGAGCAGTTCCAAGACATCCTTTCCATGCAAGCATTATGTTAGATACGATATCTCCTCGCTTGCATTTTTTGTAACCTACTAGCGAATTTGCTCGAGTTAAAAACTCTCCTTCTTTCATAACCTCCCTACGAGGCAAGACGCCCCAATATTCTGATATAGAGAGAAGTTCTTCTTTTCCAGTTTCTGTCACTTCCCCTCTTTCGGAGAATATGGATTTGACAGGAACAACTTTCCACTCAGAAGGAATCTCTCCAATCCACTCAACACCCGAGTTCTTATATGTTTCGTATCTCTTCATCTATTAGTCTTCAAAGATTGATGATATCATTGTTACTAACTCGTTCTGACGAGTCTGAATACGCTCTGCGATACTTGCAGACTCTTCCAACTTCTGATACTTGTAGAAGTACTGCTGGAAATTTATCTCATAACCCATGCGAGTCTTAGGAATGTCAATCCAAGCCTCGTGGTCGATATGAGGGCGCACCTCCTCCTCAAAATACTTGAGAGCATCAACGGTGAGAGGCACACGCTCCATAGAACGAAGACTCGTGTCGGGCTGCATCTTGCCCTTCTTCATCACGAGTTCGCCATTCTCGTCACGCTTTGGCTGCTCTACAGTCAGTTCGAGGTATCCGAAAGCTCTATTTTCAAACACCTTGCTGTACTCTCCATCCTCAAACGAGTTGTAAAGTTCAGCCACCTTGCGGATGTCCTCCTCACGAATTTCGTTGCGCTTATTGCCCAAGCTCTTCTTTGCAGGAGTGCAGAAGTCAACAGCATTGATAAGCTGCACCTTACCCTTACGGCGTTCCTCCTTCTTGTTGGTAAATATCCAGATGTATGTACCGATACCTGCGTTGTAGAATATATCCTTTGGCAGAGCCACGATAGCCTCTACATAGTCATTTTCAAGCATCCACTTGCGGATATTGCTTTCGCCCGAACCTGCACCACCAGTGAAGAGAGGCGAACCACTCGTTACCACTCCCACACGAGCCCCCGAGTCGTGCATCTTGCTCAACATGTGCTGCACAAAGAGCAACTGACCGTCCGATGTGCGAGGCAATCCCGCAAAGAAACGACCTTCAGGGTTCATGGACTCATTTTCCACAAATGCTTGGTCCTTCTTCCATGTCACACCGTATGGAGGGTTAGCCATGATGAAGTGGAAACGCTCAGTAGGGAACTGGTCGTTGGTAAGGGTATTGCCAAGCTTGATGTTGGCAGCATCAGCACCAGTAAGCATAGCCTCCGACTTAGCGATAGCATACGACTCGCCGTTGAGTTCCTGACCGTAAGTCTTGATGGTAGGCTTCTCACCATTCTGGCAGAGTTCATCGAGGATGTATTTCTTGCCCACATTCACCATACCGCCCGTACCGCAGGTAGGGTCGTAGATGGAACGGATGATGCCCGAGCGGTTCAGGTCATCCTTCACAGGGTTGAACATGAGCGATGACATCAAGCGGATAGCATCGCGAGGGGTGAAGTGCTCACCGGCAGACCCATTGTCTTCTTCATTCGCGATACGGATAATCTCCTCGAAGATATATCCCATGTGAATATCATCACTATTCTCAGGCTTGAGCGACTCAATAGCAGAGATCTCCTGTATCATGTTGTATAGCAATCCTGCACGGATGATGCGAGCTGTGACCGCCTCAATCTGGAAGTTCATGAGAATCTCTCGCACCTCCTGGTTGAAGCCATTGAGGTAGTTGCGGAAGTTGAGATCTATGTTGATAGGATCCTGAAGCAGTTCGCTGAACGAGAATTTCGAGGTGTTGTAGTAAGGCAGCATCTTACCATTTTGTGCCGTAGCCTTACGAAGCACGAGTTCGAGTTTGTCTGGAGGCAGAGCGTCCTTAAACTTAGCGTATGTTTCACGCACCTTCTCATTCACAGGTTCAAGACAGCAGTCTATGCGTCTCAGCACCACGAATGGGAGTATCACCTTTCCGAGTTCGTTGTGACGGAAAGTGAAGTGAAGCACTACATCAAGGAGGTTCCACACGAAGCTTACATCAGGTCTCTTCTGTTCGTTTGTCATTGTATTGTGGTTTTCGTTGTTGTTGTTGTTTTCTTTGACGATGCAAAGTTAGGAATTAAGTGTGCGATGGACGCGCACAGTTTTCTTTTTTTGAGGGGGGGGGAGATTATCTTTTAGTTAATAACCTATTTCTAATGGATATTGTGCCTCCTGGAGTGATAACCCCATTTAATGCATGTTTGATGAGGGGGGCATTGGTAGGAGTTCCAAGTAACTCTTTTATTGCGTTTATAACTCTTGTCATAGTAAATGCTGGCACGCTTGATTTGTCATTACTAATAATACCCTTTGAATAGGAATAATCAAAACCGAGTTTTTGGGCTGTAATAACCTGATTTCTACTGTTAAATGCTTTAAGTTTATGTGCAGCTTCTGTTATTGCATAATTGGTTATTACGAAACGATCGTGGGTATCTCGATAGTATGCGCAACCATGATTAATGCAAATAAGTTCTATGTCAAAATTGTATGGTCTTACAATTCTTTTTTTCATTGTTTGAACTTTAGAAACTATCTCTGGAAAATGATATCGTTTCGTTCTTCTACCTTTCTTTTCAAATATATTTTCATCAGAAAAAACAAGTGCAACATTTACTATATCGTTTTCAATTGCATTAGGGAGTACATTATCTAATATCTGTTGAATGTTATCTAAAGAATCTTGGAATTTTTCATCAGGCTCGCCGTTCTCCTTATTCCACTCACTTCCAAAAATATATCTGTCAATAATTAGAATTGAATTGGAATGAGTGTTTAACCCATCATAGAAGCAGTTCCAATTTTTAGTAGGCAGTTTGTCATCATCATCACTATCAATCTCCCACCCTTTTTCAACAACGAATGGTTTACCTTTATATTTAATAGAATAACAACAAACACCATATTTATCTCTTATGTTTTTGGCTTCTTCTGGCTTTATATCCAAAAGATATATAGGCATACCCAGATTAGTAGTCTTATCTGGTCTTGAGCCTTTTATATCGTTGAAAAAAGAATCGTAAACTTGGAACACTTTTCCTGAACGGTGAAAATTCAAAAGGGTTTTATTAGTCATATCCCACTTGCCATTCCCATTTTTTGATGAAATGTAAATGATTTCTTGTTGCATTAAAATTTGTTTCCAAACATTATTATCGCGAGCATGCAAGATTTTAGTTAGATTCTCTTCAGTCGTAAAGAATGTTCTCATAATCTTAAAAATCGAAATGTTGATTTGTCTGTTCTTTAAGGATAATCTTCATGTCAAGATCAGCGGCAGTATTGTAGAAACCTTCACCAAACTCACAGCCAGGCTTAAAACCGCCTGTTATTTCAAAGTTCATAGCAAACCAAGGCCTTTCTTTGCTATATGAGTCAAAATAGTAAATGTTAAATGGATTGTTCTTCAAGTCCTCATCATCTTTATAGTTTGCATCAGCAACAATGACTTGTACCCTTCGTGTGATGTATTCTGAGTGTGTCTCAACAACCAATTGTACATCACATCCCATATCTTCGCATTCTTTATGGAAATCAAGCAAAAGGTCTGCCAATTTTTCCTGAAGCATCGGATGAATGTTTTGCTCTGGCTCTTCAATTAAAATAGTACAATTATGAGGGCGATTTCTCATGATAACCGCAAGACGAAGTAACAATGTCATCAATTGAATTGTACCAACACCTTTGTCTGCAAGGTTTAGCTTCTTTTCGTCATTAGGATCATCAATTGCGTCTTGTTTTTTGTCAATAGGTTCATCCAACATCTTTAACATATAACCTGCACCTTGAAGAATTTTAATCTTAAAATCACATCCAATGTCAAAGTGTCCTCTATTCATCCATTTAGTTACAAACTGCCACTCCCTATCTTCATTAACGATATGTTGCTTGCAGAATTCATTAAGTGTTCTTGTCAGAGAATCACTTGTGTCTCCTTTTTTGAAAATCACATTTTGAGAGGCTGCATGTGCTGATATATATTCTGTTTCGAAAAGTGTAAGGTTATCCTCTACACTTTTAGCGCACTTCTTTATTGCTGCAGAATACTTATTGACAAGATCTTGCATTGCAGATATATTTCGACCTTCTTTAGTTCTGCCATCCTGAATAAGACTTTCATCGTTAGCGAACTCAAAGAGATTTCCAAAAACCTGCTGGAATATATTTACATATACTTTATCTCTATATTCTGGCATATTCTCAATTAGAATGTGAATATCCTTATTTTCTTCATTTTCAATTTCTGCTAATCGATCATATGATTCTTTTAGAAGAGAACTTGTTGAACGGAGTCTTCTTTCATATGATTTTATATTTGCATTATTTTCCGAATTAACTGCTGCTTGAACCAAATCGTCACTTTTGACAGTTCTGTCCTTGAGGTGTTCAATTCGTGATTTTAGTAATTTTTCTTCACCTGTTAGACGATGAATTTTGTAGTTAATAAATTTAAGTTCATCATCATCTACACTTGAAACATTCATAAAATCTGCTACAAGAACTCTTTTTCCGAAATCAAACATCACATTCATTGCTTCATTCCAAAAATGGACTGATGAATAAGGAACGGAAACAAAAGAGTCTTCCTGTTGCGTATTCTCGCCATCGAGAACAATGTCTATGTGAAAATCGTTATACCCTGCAGATAATGTAATTTCCTTTCTTTCGGCTTTGTTATACAATGCTCGCTCAAAACTATCAATATGTATTTCTGCCGTCTCGTCTGTGTCGAACACAAACATTGGTCGATAACTTGCAAAAAAATTGCGTTGATTAGATATATGAGACAAATGCTTCAAATTGCCCTTGAACAATTCGATTGCCTTCATCACAGTTGACTTACCTGCATTATTTCTACCTACGAAGATATTGATTTTTCCCAACTTCATATCATCGAAGTTCTCAAATCTTCTGAAGTTCTTAAATCCTATAGACTGTATCATATTCTTATCTCGGTATTAGCTCGCCTTTTTTTGTTTTCGGCTGCAAAGTTATACACTAATTGTGCGCTGTAACCGCACAGTTAATAATTATTTTTCATTTTTTCGATTTTTTCACGAATCTCATCACGCAGATGGGCGGGTTGCAAGACCTTTACCTGATGCCCAAATGAGAGGATGAGGGCGGTAAGTTCTCTGTTTGGTATCACCCTAATCTGTATGATGCCCTTCTCCGAGTCGAGGGTGCGTTGCGACTCATGCAGAGGTTTGCTCACTATGTAGGGAAACCGCAAGGAGTCGAACTGAAGCTGCACATCCTCCACACCGTTGTTTTCTGCAGGTATGGTCACTCCTATGATGTCCGAGAAGTAACCATCTTGAAAGTCGGTACCCTTGTTCGGAATGAACCGCTTGTCAGCTTTCTCTAATTGCTTTATTCGGTCAATAGGGATATTGCTGATAGACTTGTACTGGTCGTTCAACCCAAACAGAAACCATCGGCTGTTGTACTGCTTCAGGTAGTAGGGGTGTATTATCCAGTCCTCCTGTGGTCTTCCGAACGGCTCATAGATGATGCGAAGCGTCTGGTGATTGATGGCAGCCTCCATCAGCTCCTCAAGTTTATCTATTCCTATAAGGTCTGGATTGCTCTCAAACTCAATGACTGTCTCGTTCGTGGTGCGCACATTGTTCGTACTCTCCAGATGCAACAGGAAATCCTCAACCCATTCATAGTTTGGAAGGCCCCTCAACCTGCGGAGCATAAGGAGCGACTCCTTCATCATGTCCAGGTCCTGGTCACTGAACTGCGAACCCATCAGGTTGAACCGCTTGCTCGCATATCGGTAGTATTTCCGATGACCATCCTTGATACGGTCTATCTCAGCACCAAAAAGCAAGGTGTCCTCCATATCGTTCAGGTCACCCAGCACCATCTCTCTGCGAACGGTATGCACCTTGCCCGTATATTCGTAGAGAGCATCCTGACAAGCCTGTGCCAAATCCTCAACATAATAGCGACGCTGAAAATTGCGCAAGCACCTGTCAAGAGCCATGTACCGAATCAAAGCTTGCTTGTTTGTTGCCATATCGAAATGAGACCTGCCTCAAAGGAACAAGTCTGGGAATTTACTCACAAAGGGATTATTTGCTTTGCAAATATAGATATTTTTCTCGATTTATCCTCTCCAAACAAGTGAAAAATCATTTTCTGCGCACATATTTCCTATTCCCCCCTACCATTTTTCCGCAAAAAGGAGCATAAAGAATTCAATTAGCGAACTGGTTAGGTTTTCGGTTAGGAATTGAAAAAAAAACTAACCTCTACAACTCTTTGGTTCTCAGCACTTAGAAAGTCTTTAGATACAAAACCGTATATATACCACCAAAAACCCTCTACGCATATACGTATAGAGGGTTTTTAGAGACCAAAAGTGTATTTAAAGCAAAATCCCACGTATCTCACTGATTTCCCACCACTTGCACCGGTTAACTTTATTTTCAATTCCTAACCGAAAACCTAACCATAGGAGCCCGACCTGTCCTGAATATGTTGACACTTTCATTCTATTAGACCCTCCCCCTGCCCCTCCCATTAAAAGGGAGGGGAGTAGGATGTGGTACAA
>CALBJW010000007.1 GCA_937893145.1 uncultured Prevotellaceae bacterium
TCGCGCCTTCCGTTTGAAAGGATAGGCCAACAGGACAAGGAAAGCGTAGATGTAAATGGCTAAGCTATACAACGGTAATGAGTATTGAAGGGGTCAGGCTTTAAAAAGGACCCATGTTTTTTAAAGAGAACTGGATTGTACTGAACAAGGATTATGCAAGAGTCTCAATAGCAAACTGCATGCGTTGGAGTGTCTCCTCCTTGCCTAAGAAAGCTGCAAGTTCGTACATATCAGGGCCCTGTCCGGCTCCGACAAGACAAACACGCCATGCATTCCAAGGACGAAGTTCATTCTGCTCCACCCAAGGATCAATCTCAGCCTTAAGTCCGTCAGCAGTCCAGGTGCTCACTTGTGACAGACGCTCTGCAAAACTGCGCATCTCCTGTGCAGTCTCCTCCTTCCAATTCTTCTTGATGAACTTATCCTCGCGATCAAACTCAACAGGAGCAACAAAGAAGAACTTAGTGAGTGGCCAGAGGTCAGAAGCGAAAGAGATGTTGCGCTTCTTCTTGTTGCCGAGTCCGTCAACATATTCTATCACCTTAAGCTTCATCATGCGGACAACCTCAGCCTCTTGCTCTGCAGTAGCTTCAATGCCCTCTGCCTTGAGCACCTTGTCGAAAGCTGGAGCCCACTCAGCGTCTTCCTGTTTGAGGAGATACTGGTGATTGAACCATGCTGCCTTGACATAGTCGAACTTTGCTCCATTCTTTGAGCATTTAGATAGGTCGAAGAGCTGTACCATTTCGTCAAGCGACATAAGCTCCTGGTCATTGCCTGGGTTCCATCCAAGGAGAGCGAGGAAGTTGATGACAGCTTCTGGGAGGTATCCCTTTTCGCGATATCCTGATGAGATAGCGCCAGACTTTGGATCGTGCCATTCGAGAGGGAACACAGGGAAGCCGAGCTTGTCGCCATCACGCTTTGAAAGTTTGCCGTTGCCGATAGGCTTGAGCAGAAGGGCGAGATGGGCGAAGCGAGGCATAGTGTCTGCCCAATCGAATGCTTCGTAAAGAAGGACATGAAGTGGAGCACTTGGCAACCACTCTTCACCACGAATAACGTGAGTCACTTCCATCAAGTGGTCATCAACGATATTAGCAAGGTGGTATGTTGGAAGGTCGTCTGCACTCTTGTAAAGCACCTTATCATCAAGGATGCTTGAGTTGATTGTCACCTCACCACGAATGAGGTCGTCAACTACAACATCACGACCTGGCTCAATCTTGAAACGAACAACGTATGGAGTGCCGCCCTCAACAAGAGCATCAACCTCTTCCTTTGGCATAGTGAGCGAGTTGCGCATCATGCCACGAGTCTTGGCATCATACTGGAAGTTCTCAATCTCAGCACGCTTCTTGTCGAGTTCCTCTGGAGTATCGAAGGCGATGTAAGCCTTATCGTTGTCGAGGAGAACCTTAACATACTTGCGATAGATGTCGCGGCGTTCGCTCTGGCGGTATGGTCCATGCTCACCACCGAAGCTAACACCCTCGTCGAACTTAATGCCGAGCCAGTTGAACGACTCGATGATATAGTCTTCTGCTCCTGGCACAAAACGAGTGGAGTCTGTGTCCTCAATACGGAAGATGAGGTCGCCTCCATGCTGCTTAGCAAAGAGATAATTGTACAAGGCGGTACGAACACCACCAATATGAAGTGGTCCTGTAGGACTTGGTGCAAAGCGCACTCTTACTTTTCTTTCTGTCATAATATGTGGTTTTTGATTTTGTGTGCAAAGTTACGAAAGAAATTTAAGAATGAAGAATGAAGAATTAATATTTTGACAAATAATAGACGAATAGAGGATATAGAACAAACTATTTTTAGATTTTTTAACCAACATTTTATGTTTTAATCGAATAATGAAAGTATAAAATCCGTATCTTTGCAGTCGAAATGTAAACATTCATATAACATATCTTAAACTTATACCATCATGGCAAACAAGTATTCAGGCACACAGACCGAGAAGAATCTCGAGGCTGCATTTGCGGGCGAATCACAGGCACGCAACAAGTACACATATTTCGCATCAAAGGCTAAGAAGGAAGGTTTTGAGCAGATTGCATCTATCTTCCTCAAGACTGCTGACAACGAGAAGGAACACGCAAAGATGTGGTTCAAGGAACTTCAGGGCATCGGCAACACTGTAGAGAACCTCACAGCTGCTGCTAATGGTGAGAACTTCGAATGGACTGACATGTACGAAGGTTTCGCTAAGACTGCTGAAGAAGAAGGTTTCCCAGAACTCGCTAAGAAGTTCCGCCTCGTAGCTGCTATAGAAAAGCATCACGAAGAGCGTTACCGCGCACTTCTCAAGAACATCGAGATGCAGGAAGTGTTCGCAAAGAGTGAAGTTAAGGTTTGGGAATGTCGCAACTGCGGTCACATCGTAGTAGGCGAGAAGGCTCCAGAGGAGTGCCCAACATGTGCTCATCCACAGTCTTATTTCGAAATTCACGCTGAGAACTATTAAGTCGTAGGGTGATTTTCCTATAATAATTAAGCGAAAAGTGAAAAGTGAAAAGTAAATACTCTTCACTTTTCACTTTTTTTTGTACCTTTGCAAAGTTTTTACATTATATATAAAATAGGTGTGCTGAAGAATTACATTCCGAAGGCACTTCCTGCTTAATTAGGAAAACAACTAAAACTTAATCAATAGAAAATGAATTTTGATTGGAAAAAATTAGTGCCAGACGCTATCTGCGTGGTACTCTTTGCCGTTATTGCTTTCGCCTACTTCTCGCCAGCTGTGCTTGAAGGCAAGCGACTCGACGGTCACGACCACAGTGCAAATGATGGTATTGCTGTGGAGATAAACAGTTATCGTGATGCTCACGATGGTGCCACTCCTCGTTGGGTGACAAGTGTGTTTGGTGGTATGCCAACATACCAGATTGCACCTTCGTATGGTTCCACTAAGGGACTCTCATTCATCGAGAGCATCTACCACCTCGGATTCCCAGACTACATCTGGTATGTCTTCGCAAGTATGCTCGGATTCTACATTCTCCTTCGTGCCTTCGACTTCAAACAGTGGATGGCAGCACTGGGAGCTATCGTGTGGGCTTTCTCAAGCTACTTCTTCATCATCATCGCTGCGGGCCACATCTGGAAGGTCATAACACTCACTTACATTCCTCCTACAATAGCAGGTCTCGTGTTGTGTTATCGTAGCATGGACATCGAAGACAAGAAGCAGAGAGTATGGAAACTCCTCATTGGCTTCATCATGACAGCCATCTTTGGAGCACTTCAGATTCTCAGCAACCATGTGCAGATGACATACTACTTCCTCTTCCCTATCGCCTTTATGGTCATCGCATACCTCGTGATGGCAATTCAGAAGAAGCACGTTGGAAGATGGTGCATCTCGACTGCCGCTCTTGCTGTTGCTGCAATCATGGCGGTTTCAATGAACCTCTCGAACCTTTATAATACCTACGAGTATCAGAAGGAGTCGATGCGTGGTAAGAGTGAACTTGTTAAGCAGGGCAACACTGAGGACCAGACTGATTCTGGTCTTGAGCGTTCGTACATCACAGCATGGAGTTATGGCATTGATGAGACTCTCACATTCCTTATTCCTAACTATCGTGGTGGTGCAAGCATTCCTCTTTCTGCTAATGAAACAGCAATGAAGAAGGCAGATGCACAGTTCAGTGGCGCTGGCATCTATGGTGCTTTCACTCAGTATTGGGGCGAACAGCCAGGCACAAGTGGACCTGTTTATCTTGGTGCCATCGTATGTATGCTCTTTGTGCTTGCCATGATTGTCATTCCAAACAAGCACCCAATGAAGTTGGCACTCATCGCTGCCACATTACTCACGCTCATGCTTGGATGGGGCAAGAACTTCATGCCATTCACCAACTTATTCATCGACCACTTCCCAATGTATGCAAAGTTCCGTACTGTATCGAGCATCCTTGTGGTGGTTGAATTCACAGTACCTCTTCTTGCGATGTGGGGATTGAAGTTGTTTGTTGAGAAACCAAACTTCAAGGCACTCTACTCTTCATTTGGATTCACAGTATTGCTCTGCCTCGTATTGATGTACACTGGTGGCGACTGTCTCTCTACTATGGACCGTCAGGCAATCAACCAGTATGTTTCTGCAGGCTACTTCGACCAGATGATGGGACAGCAGATTCTTTCAAGCATATCAACTATGCGTGCTGCTATGCTCACAGCTGATGGATGGCGAAGCATCCTCTTCATAGCTCTTGGAGCAGCTATCATGTATTGGTACGCAACAGCATCCAAGAAGGAGGAAAGCAACACATCTTCTAAGGCTACAATCCTCTGCGCTGTACTTCTCGTGCTTTGTCTCTTCGACATGTGGCAGGTAAATAAGCGTTATCTCCACAATGATATGTTTGAGGCTCCTGCACTTGCTGGTGAAACTATCAAGGCTGGTGATGCAGAGAACTATATCCTCGCAAAGAGTGGAAATGGTCGTGACTACCGTGTAATGAACATGGCTGTCAGCACATTCAACGACAATACAACAAGTGCATTCTTCTCAAGCATAGGTGGTTATCATGCTGCAAAGCTTCGCCGTTACCAGGAACTCATCGAGGCTCATATCTCACCAGAGATGCAGAAGGTTATCGGCACACTTCAGAAGGCTCCTATGGACACAGTAGCCATGATGGAACAGCAGACTCCTTATCCTATTTATGACCTTAGTGCTGTCAATACCGATTCTGTGTTCCCTGTCATCAATATGCTCAACACTCGTTGGTTCATCGTTGGTGTTGGTGAGGGCAAACGTCTCCCTATCGAGAACACCACAGCAATGGGTAATGCATGGTTCGTGAAGGATATCGCATACGTTGGAAATGCAAACGAAGAACTTGCTGCTCTTGGCAAGGTGAACCTCCGCAACACAGCAGTCGTAGCAAAGAACGACTTCGGATTCCTCAAGTCTAAGGGCGAAGGAACAGTTGTTCTCAAGAACTATGGTGCTGATGAGGCTGTATATACAGTTGAGAGCAAGGATGGTGGTTGTGTTGTATTCTCGGAAGTTTACTACCCTGGCTGGACTGCTACTATCGACGGACAGGAAACAGAGGTTGGTCGTGCCAACTATGTGCTCCGTGCTATCAATGTTCCTGCAGGTAAGCATGAAGTTGTGTTCTCGTTCCATCCTAAGACAGTGAACATGACAGAAGGCATTGCCAAAGGTATGCTCTGCGCACTTCTCGGTGCTATCCTTTGTTTGCTCTTCCTTGCTTTCAAGGGGGAAAAAGAAAACAAGTAACTCAAAAAATGCAATAATCGGATGATTAACCTCAAGAAATACTTATCTATAGCAGTGCTCGCAATGTCGAGTACTGCTATATTTGCTCAGCAACCATTTTCGCTTGAGCAGGCAATGAATCCATACGGACTCATTCACATCAAGGCTCCATCAAACTCATGGGGCGAGGACGGAATGCCATACGAAGACAAGCAGGAGACTCGCGCAGAAGGACATGACTTCACAAACTGCGACGCTACCTATGCTCTCGACTTCGTGAATCGTCAGCGTGTGTGGCGCTATGCCACTCGTGGCGACTATGAACTTGTCAACCTCAAGACTGGCGAAAAGCGCAAACTCGGTGCAGGACTTCCTGAGACAAGCCTTATGTTTGCCAAGTTCTCTCCTGATGGCACAAAGGTGGCTTATGTTTCAAAGAACAATATCTATATGGAGTTCTGCGAAGGTGGTCAGCGTGAACAACTCACTTTCGATGGAAACGAAACAATCGTAAATGGTACCTTTGACTGGGTTTACGAAGAGGAATTTGATTGTCGCGACGGTTTCCGTTGGAGTGGCGACTCGAAGTACATCGCCTTCTGGCGCTCAGACACAGAGGGTACTGGCTGGTTTGATATTATAGATAATGTGAGTGGCATCTATCCTAAGGTTAATCATTTCCCTTATCCTAAGGCAGGAACAACCAATTCGGCAGTGAAGATTGGTGTGATTAAAGCCCCTTGGGGGAGGTCGGGTGGGGTTCCAACATGGCTCGACATTCCTGGCGATGAGCGCGAGAACTATCTTCCTCGCATGGAATTTGTGCCAGGCACCAACCGCCTTATGATTCAGCAGATGAATCGTGCGCAGAATAATAATAAGGTATGGACATGCAACATCGTGAATGGTAAAGCTGATAACCTCCACGTCATGCTTGAAGACAATGATAAGGCTTGGGTGGAGACTAACGACAACATTCACTTCCTCAAGGGCAACAAATACTTCACCTTCACTTCGGAGCGTGATGGTTGGCGACACATCTATCGTGTATCGGCAGATGGAAAGAAGTGGACTTGCATCACAAAGGGCAATATGGATGTCGTGAACGAGGTGGCTCTCGATGAAAAGCGTGGCTACATCTATTTCATCGGTTGCGAACCAAATGCTGCCACACAGCGTTACCTCTACCGTGCGAAACTTTATGGAAACGGCACTATCGAGAAGATTAAGACTCAGACTAAAGTCGGACAGTACTCGTACGATATGTCTCCAACTTGCGACTATGCTGTTGAACGCTATTCATCTGCCAACCAAGTGCCACAGTATCGCATGATTAAGTGTGATGCTAAGGGCAACTGGACCGTTGACAAGGAACTTGAGATGAACGAGCAGGCACAACAAGAATGGAAGTCACTCGGACTCAACGGCAAGGAGTTTGTGAAAGTAAAGAGTGGTGACCTCGAACTTGATGCTTGGATTATCAAACCAATAAACTTCGATCCAAACAAGAAGTACCCTGTCATCGACTATGTATATGGTGAGCCAGCCTCTGCTACCGTTCAGGACCGTTGGGAGTCAACGCTCTTCTGGCAGTATCTTGCCACACAAGGCTTCGTAATTGTCAGCATCGAGAATCGTGGTGCAGCAGCCCCTCGTGGTCGTGAGTGGCGCAAGTGCATCTATGGAGAAGTAGGTGTGGCAGCAAGTGAGGACCAGGCTCGTGGCATTCAGTCTCTCTGCGATATGTTCCCTTGGATGGACCGCACTCGTCTTGGCATCACAGGTTGGAGTGGCGGTGGAGCACAGACTCTCAACAGCATGTTCCGCTATCCTGATGTCTTCAAGACAGGTATCGCCATCGCCTTCGTGAGCGACCAGAAACTGTACGACACCATCTATCAGGAGCGCTACATGAACACTCCACAAAGCAATCCTGATGGCTACTTCCGTGGCAGTCCTATCAACTTCGTGGATGGTCTCAAGGGTAACCTCCTCATCGTCCACGGCACAGGTGACGACAATGTTCACTACCAGAACACCGAAATGCTCGTGAACCGTCTCATCGAGAAGGGCAAAATCTTCTACCAGCTCTCCTACCCTATGCGTACTCACGGCATCAGCGAAGGCAGAGGCACAAGCCTCCACCTCCGCAAACAATTAGTTGATTTCTGGAAGAAGAACTTGTAAGCTTACCAACAAGTACCAACCACATACTCGTCAAAAGCATCATCATCGAATGTGTAGCCTGCTCGGTGGGCACATTCCTTGATGATGTTTTGAGTTTCTGGGGAGAGTTCGCGGTTGCCTGCACGGAGTTCGTAGAAGGTGGTGCGGGAGAAATGCTTGAGGCACTCGGCCTTGAAGCGTGAGAGGAGACCGGCATCCTTGATACGGTTTGAGAGAGAGGTGAAACCGATAGCATAGGATGATGTAGAATCGACATTTCGATACTGGGGGCAGCCATCAGTGCGACCTGCATATTCGAGAGGATTGATGATATGGAGAACTGAGGCATTGCGAGCATCTTCTGTAGCTTCAAGGGCATGTCTGCATGTTGCAGCAAGTGAGCAATGGGGATTCGTACACATTGCATAATTAATCGGCTTCTGATTGATTCGACTGTAAATTGTAGATTTTGATACTATTTGTGCCATCTTAATGCGTTTTTATCGTTATTATTTGATTTTCCGATAGTTAAGGCGCATTAAGGTGCCTTAAAACCTTAAGGCGACCTTATAGCAACCTTAAGGCGACCTTCATGCGCTTTTGCCTACTGAGCATTTTTCACCACATTGTAGCCTACACCTCGGTGAAGCAACTTTCTTTCAAAACCAAGCTTGTTGAGCTCCTTGCCTACACGCACGGAGAATGAGATATTCCTCTTTACTGTAGGAAACTGCGTGGTAAGTTCCTCGATAATCTGCTTCGTTAGCATTGGAGTCACCTTTTCACCTACTTCTGGCACACGGAAACATGTGGTGAGCATGGTCGCAAGATCCACTTCGTGCTGGAACGGTGCATTTGCTGTCTGAATAGCATTGGTCTCTTCATTGGTAAACCAATAACGCATTTCCTTTTCCTTTACTTCGTAGATGAGCTGGGCGTAAAACTGCTCGTAGTCAATATCTGTCTCATTATCAATGAGCAAACCATCAGGAATACGAACACAGATGTAGCGACGACTACCAGTAGGGTCGGAGAGAGGGTGAAGATTGTTGGTTGTAGCCACAAACGATGCATAGCGGTCACGGTCATCCTGACTACGCCCATAGATAGGTCGTCCGTTCACCTTCACCTTCGATACGGTGTGCTTCATCTCTGCCTGCTGCGAAGGCTTGATCTGGTCGAGTTCATCGAGATTGACAAGGAGATTATTCGAAAGAGCCATGTCCTTATCAAACTTATTTCCCAGATTGATGTGGTCGAGGAAATACTGTCTGAGCAGAGGAGGAAGTATCCTGCGCCAGAAGGTACTCTTGCCACATCCCTGACTGCCGATGAGAGTAGGAACACACTCATTGCCATGAAGGGTGTCCATGCCGAGCCAATGAGCTACAGCACTACGCATCCAGATGCTGAGCCAGTAAATCTGTTCGGCAGTGATGCCAGGGATGCGCCCCAAGAGTTCCGTCACACGATTCTGTCCGTCCCACTCTGGAAGAGCGAAAAGGTAATCGCGAATAGGATTATACATGCAGATGTCCTCCGAGTTGATATACTCCATGACATTCTGCTTCACATTTGTTGCCTCCTCAAGTTCAATCTTGATCCGGCGGATGATGGAGTTGGTCATCTTCTCAGTAAGTGGACGGAAAGAAGTTTCCTCCTCCTTGCGCTCGCGTACCTCTATCTTATTATTGAGGACATTGTAGCGCATCTCGAAATTTTCGGTGAGGTACTGTTCGATGAGGAGCACCACCTCTGATTGTGTAATCTTTTCGTGCATAATTTGTAAGTTTTAAAGTTTTTTCGTTTTAAAGAGTTTTCTGCCTGTCTTGTCTCCTCCCCTTTGGGGGAGGACGGGAGGGGGCTTCTCTTTTCGACTGCAAAATTAAGAAGAAGATTTCACGCCTCAGGGAATTTCCCTGCTACCGGATTTCCCCATTTCCCACTTCGGGGAAAAGGAGTAAGTCAACGGGGAAATCTTCGGGGAAATTTAATGCACAAACAGAGATTCACGTAAATACAAGCAAGGTCTTTTTTCTGCGAGAAGTACTGAAAACGCATGAAGGTCGCCTTAAGGTGGCATGAAGGTTGCCATAAGGTTCCAAGCACCTTAATGCGCCCTAACTATCACTGTTGCAAACATTTAACCCTAAGATGCATTAAGATATGCCATATTTTTATAAAAATAAGAAATTCTGGTGCAAATTGCATCGACAAGCCCACCTACCTTATGCAGCAATATACAGATAAAAGTCCGACCCGTCGGACAAGGCGAAACGTATGGACTTCAAGCCAAGTCCGACCCGTCGGACTCAGCAAAAGTATTAGACGTCTAAGTGACTATTTACCCTAAAACTTTTGGAAATATTATAGAAATATCGTAACTTTGCAAGAGTTAACAACACTATTGTATTATGGGAGAAATAAACGTTGAGACACAACAGCAATTCCGATATGAAGTATTTGACCGTCAACTGCTCACTATGCAGAAGATGTGCGAAGTGCTGTATGACGGTTGGGAGGATTATGGCACACAGGAGATGACATTCGACATACGTTCGCTGTGTGCCAAAGTGGTGCGTTTGTGTCGTCTGTGCGATGATGACTATGCCGTGCAGCAGAACGACCTTTTGCACCAACGTATCGGTGACAACGAACGATATCTGCAGATGGTGCGAATGCTTTTGCAGCAAAAGTTGACTCCTATCCTACTAGATGTCATCTATAAGCATGAGCATGGACAAGAAATCAAAGGGCAGAAGATGCAACCTCTGCCCACTGCTGTCACTCCTATGATGGAGAGCATACGTGTGTTTTTCGAAGGAAGCGAGAATGGGATTGCGTTACTCACGGAACTGGTTACAAGCACGAAATTGCTCGATAAGGAAATAGAGAAGAAAGGCGGACTGACAAAGTTTCCTGGTGTGAAACCCTACGAGCGTCTGTGGAATCTGCTGCAACTATATACGATGATGTGCTATCTGATAGTGCATTTCGAACGAGTATGTGCATTAACTGCCGAACAAGGTAACGAAGATGCGCAAGAGATGTTGGAGCGTTCGGTAAAGCAATACCTTGACAGCACAGAGGGGCGCGAGGCAGTCGAACATTATTTTGACACACTGAAGTATGATAACAACAACGAGCCTCTAAGTGCAGAACAGTTGCGTCAGGCACGTAAGGAGCTGGACAAATATGTGCCAATCAGTTTTCACCACACATACATCAACTGCATCAATGATCGCAAGGCGTTGGCTGAAGGCATCCGCACACAGGAACTCTCTGCCGATGACTTCTGCACTGTGCTTCATGTACTCGCATGTTCCGACCGTCTCAGTTACATGATTCATCGACTTGAGGAACCGGAGTCCGAGAAGCAGCACATATATAATGAGGTGTTCGTACTTGAGAAAGAAGGCAAACCGATAGACCTTCGTGCCTTGCGCACCCGTATGCTACCTATGGTGGATATGGTGGACAAGAAGAACCACTGGTTCTGTGTATGGTGCGTAGTGCGCCATCACGGTCTGCTCAATTCCAACATTCCCAACTTCGAAGCCTTTGCCCGACAGATGATGCACAAAGACTGGTTTGGTGGCTATCACGACGGTCTGCACATCGAAGGCGACAACCTACGCGAATACAGCGGTTACTTCACCATGTCCGACTACACGCTGTGGGACGAGAAGAGCTACCATCTCTATTGTGCCAAGCAAAGCAAAAACAAATGGGGCAAATCCCTGTGCATGAAGTTCCAACGCCTTTGTTATGAAATGGATGAGGCATTTACCCATTAAGCGCAAAGGTAACTAAATGCACATAAAAATACACTATAAGCATCAGATTTTTTCATTTTTCTCCTATATTTATAATCAAGGTATTGATTTATTTAGTATCTTTGCCACATCTTCGTCCACGCTTTATGCGGAGGGCGGTATGACATATTGATAATAAAGGCGTTTACGACGCTTTGTTTTTGGCAATCTGAAACTACCACTCTCAAATTGTACCCAAGAACATTGCATGAGTAGATGCCACGGGATGATTATATACATTCCAGTAGTGTGCCGAGGGCTAAACATGCCCTCGCAGCACACTTTATGGGTGTATTATATATATCATCAGCGTGGGCGTTGGACTCTGCTTGTTTGGTACAAAGGCTGTGGTAGGCCTCAGGTTGCGGACGAGCAGACGAAGGCTCCCCGCTTTTTTATTTATATGCCTCTAACCTAAGATACTTAATCTAATATCCAAGTGGGAGCATTGGAGGTAACTCTTATGAGCAAAGAACAAGAGCGTGCAGAATTGCACCGTACCATTTGGGCTATAGCTAACGACTTGCGTGGTAGTGTTGATGGATGGGACTTTAAGAATTATATACTTGGTTTTCTATTCTATCGTTTTATAAGTGAAGACCTTACAGCGCATCTCAACGCCACAGAAGAAGAGGCTGGTAATGAAGGGTTCAATTATGCTACCGATGTAACCGATGAAGATATTGACGAGGATATTCGCAAACAAACCATTGAAGAGAAAGGTTATTTCATTTATCCTTCCGAGTTGTTCCAGAATGTTGCCACTAATGTAGAGGGAAACGAAGACTTGAATATTACTCTTGCCAAAATATTTAAGAATATCGAAGGTTCTGCCATAGGTACAGAAAGCGAGCAGGATATGAAGGGACTCTTCAGCGATATTGATGTGAACAGTCCTAAACTTGGTGCTACTACAGCCAAGCGCAATGAGTTGCTTGGTAAGATTATGCTGAACATCGGTCAGATGAATCTTGGTGGTGACCTTCGTGATGCTCAGATAGATGCTTTTGGTGATGCATACGAATTTCTTATGACAATGTATGCATCAAATGCTGGTAAGAGTGGTGGCGAGTTCTTCACTCCTCAGGAGGTGGCAGAGTTACTTGCACGGATAGCATGTGATGGCAAGAATCGAATCACTAAAGTCTATGACCCTGCATGCGGTTCGGGTTCGTTGTTGCTGAAGTTTGCAAAGGTGCTTGGTCAGGATAAGGCTAAGCAGGTGTCTTTTTATGGTCAGGAGTTGAACATCACGACATACAACCTTTGTCGTATCAATATGTTCTTGCACCATGTGCCATTCAATCAGTTTGACATTCAGTTGGGTGACACTCTTATTGAACCAAAACACCTCGGTGAGATTCCTTTTGATGCTATTGTCTCTAATCCTCCATATTCTACACGCTGGGCAGGAGACGACAATCCTCTTCTTATCAACGACGACCGCTACTCGCCTGCAGGTGTGCTTGCTCCGAAGACTAAGGCAGACCTTGCTTTCACCATGCATATACTTTACAATCTTTCCACATCGGGAACAGCTGCTATTGTAGAGTTCCCTGGTGTGTTGTATCGTGGAGGTGCAGAGCAGAAGATTCGTCAGTATCTTATTGAGAACAACTATGTAGATACAGTCATTCAGTTGCCAAGCAACTTGTTCTTTGGTGTAGGTATTGCAACTTGTATCATCGTTTTGAAGAAGAGTAAGGCTGATAATAGCGTGCTTTTCATAGATGCGAGTGAGGAGTGCGTGAAGAATGGAAACAAGAACAAACTTACGGATGCTAATCTTGACTGCATATATGGCGAATACCATAATCGTGAGGATGTGGAGTACAAGGCAAAGCTCGTTAGCAATAAAGATATTCTTGAGAACGACTGCAATCTTTCCGTTTCTTCGTATGTGGAGCAGGAGGACAAGCGTGAGAAGATAGATATTGAAGCATTGAATGCAGAACTTCGTGAAATTGTAAGCGAGGGCAATGCTTTGCGACAAAGAGTAGATGAAATCATTGCTAATCTATAAATATGATAAGGTATGGAAAAGATTAGTGAAATGATAAAGAGGATGTGTCCGGAAGGTGTAAAGAAAGTGAAATTGAAAGATGTGGGGTATACTTACACTGGATTATCAGGAAAAAACAAAGATGACTTTAAGGATGGAAATGCCTTATATGTAACATATTCCAACATCTTTAATAACCCATCATTGAATCTCCAAATCGAAGATAAAGTCCAAATTAATGATGGAGAAAAACAAAATGAGGTTTTACATGGTGACATTCTCTTTACGGGTTCTTCTGAAACTCCAGAAGAAGCAGGTATGTCTTCGGTTGTATTGGAACAACCAAAAGGTAGATTGTATCTCAATAGTTTCTGTTTCGGATTCCGACTAAATAATATGTCAGAAACATATCCCCATTACATGAGATACATATTAAGAGATAATAAAGTAAGAAAGTTTATTTCAAAAACCGCATTTGGTGTTACAAGATTCAATATCAACAAAGAAAGAATGCTTGAAGTGGAAATACCCTTACCTCCTCTTCCTATCCAACAAGAGATAGTTCGGGTATTAGATTCCTTCACACAATTGCAATCAAATCTTGAAGCAGAATTGGTTGTAAGGCAAAAGCAGTATGAGTTTTATAGAAATAAACTACTTACATTTGATAAAGATGATAAAAATGTGGAATGGAAGACATTGAGAGAGGTAACTGTAATCAGTCGTGGAAAAAGAGTTGTAAGAAAGAATCTTTTGGAATTTGGATCTATTCCAGTTTTTCAAAATAGTCTTAAGCCTCTCGGTTATTCTAACGAAAGTAATTATCCTGCAAATACTCCATTTGTAATAAGTGCTGGAGCTGCGGGAGAAGTTGGTTATTGCCACACAGAATATTGGGGAGCGGATGATTGTTTTAGCATATTGAGTAACGATAACCTTTTGGCAAGATTCGTTTTCCATTGGCTTAAGATTAAAGAACCGTTTTTGCAATCAAGAATAAGAGGCGGAGCAATAAAGCGACTATCAAAGGATGTAGTAGATAAGTTACCAATTCCTATTATTAAAATAAATAGCCAACAAGAAATCGTTTCCATCCTCGACACCTTCGAATCCTTGATTACTAACCTCAAAAAAGAAATCGAAGCAAGAAAGAAACAATACGAATACTATCGTGAGCAACTGCTTACATTTGAATAAAAATTAAAACAATCGCTCTTTGACATATTGAAAACAAAAAAGTTAGAAGACTATTTTGTGTTTTCGTAAGTTTGCACTATCTTTGCAAAAAATATTATCATTATGAGAACGGCTACATATAAAGAATTTAGCTCAAACGTAGGAGCATTCTTCAATACTATTTCGGAAGATTTAGATACTGGCATTGTAAATAGAGATGGTGACGAGGGAGTTGTCATGATGTCGATAAGCGAATATAACTCGTTGATGGAAACAATTTATCTGATGTCATCCCCACAAACGATGGCTGATATTCGACAAGCAGAAGCTGACATAAAAGCAGGTAAAGGAATAGAAGTCAATCTGGAAGATTTATGAAATCCTTTCAATGAAAAATCACTATAAGAAATAATTTTAGCTTGCAGTATAACAACTGCAAGTTTTTTTGTTTTCAATATGTCTCTTAGCACTTATATTAAAAACAAATAAGAGACATGGCTACACATTACGACCTTATATCAGAGAATGACGAAAGCACCGTTGTTGCTCTATTCGAGAACTCATACATGCTGGGTGAACGCTCTTACATGTCGGAGAAGAGACTCGAAGACCAGTTTATATATCAGTTGGAACAACAGCAGTATGAATATCTGCCTATCACTACTGAGGCAGAACTCATCTGCAATCTACGCAAGCAGATAGAGAAACTGAACAAGGCGGAGTTCAACGATGGCGAATGGAAACGCTTCTTCAGCACATATATCGCTAAGCCTAATGCTGGCATAGTAGAGAAGACTCGTATAATTCAGGAAGATCCTCGTTTCACATTTACCTTTGATGATGGCAAGATGCAGAATATCATGCTTCTTGACAAAGCACACATTCATGAAAATACGCTTCAAGTGATAAGGCAATACAAAGCTCCCCTCACATCTTCTCAAGGCGAGAAGATAGAGGGTGGAAACCGTTATGACGTTACTATACTGGTGAATGGGTTGCCAATGGTGCATGTAGAATTGAAGAAACCAGGAGTGGATATTCGTGAGGCATTCAATCAAATTAAGCGTTATAACAGAGATTCCTTTTGGGCAGATAGCGGATTGTTTGAGTATGTACAGATTTATGTTATCAGCAATGGCACTTATACAAAATACTATAGCAACACAACTCGTGACCTACACCTGAAAGAAGAGGACGAGAAGCAGAGGAAGGGACAGGTGGTAAGCAAATCATTTGAGTTTACTTCATGGTGGACAGATGCAAAGAACAACAAGATTATGATGCTGGAGGACTTCACCTCTACATTCTTTGCCAAGCACACCTTATTAAATATATTGACTCGCTTCTGTGTATTTACTGTCGATAAGAACCTGTTGGTTATGCGACCTTACCAGATAGCAGCCACGGAGAAGATACTGAACCGCATCAAGATGGCTTACAACCAGAAGAAGTACGGCTCGGTAGATGCTGGTGGATACATCTGGCACACAACGGGTTCGGGCAAGACGCTTACTTCGTTCAAGACTTCTATATTGGCAAGTCAGCTGCCATTCATCGACAAAGTATTGTTTGTTGTTGACCGTAAAGACCTTGACTATCAGACAATGAGAGAGTATGACAACTTCCAGAAGGATGCAGCAAATTCTAATAAGAATGTAGCAGTGCTGGAACGCCAGTTGAATGACCCTACATGCAAGATTATCATTACTACCATACAGAAATTGTCTATCCTCGTGAACAGGAAGCAAAACATGGATGTATTTAATCAGCATGTGGCTATGATATTCGACGAGTGTCATCGTAGCCAGTTTGGCGACATGCATACTGCTATCACGAAGAAGTTCAAGAAGTATTATATCTTCGGTTTTACTGGTACACCTATTTTTTCAGATAATGCAAACGGTGGAGGCAAAGTAAACCTCAATACCACACAGGATGTGTTTGGCGACAAACTGCATACTTACACCATTATAAATGCAATTCAGGACAAGAATGTGTTGCCTTTCCATGTGGAATATGTTCGTACTATGCATGAAAAGGAAGATGTGGAAGATACAACCGTTGACGATATAGACAGAGAGCGCATCAAGCGTGACCCTAAGTATATCAGCAATATCGTAACTTATATTATCAAGAACTTTGCGAAGAAGACAAAACGCAACAGCACTTATCAGCTGAAAGACCAGCGTCTGCATGGGTTCAACTCTATTTTTGCTACAGCTTCTATTGATATGGCAAAGATGTATTACAATGAGTTTAAACGCCAGATGCAGTATGTACCTGAGGATAAGAGATTGAAGGTTGCAATGATATACAGTTATGGTGCCAATGCTGAGGATCCAATGGATGGAGAAATATTTGATGAGAATCCAGAAGACCCTTCTATGCTCAGTGTTACAGATCAGGAGGCTTTGCAGGTATGCATAGAGGATTATAACAAAACATTCGGATGCAACTACAGCACTAATGCTAAGGATTTTCAAGCTTTCTATAAGGATGTGTCTAAACGCATGAAGAACCGTGAACTTGATTTGCTCATCGTGGTAAATATGTTCCTTACTGGTTTTGATGCACCTACATTGAATACTCTGTGGGTGGATAAGAATCTGCAGATGCATGGTTTGATGCAGGCTTTCAGCCGAACAAATCGAATACTCAACTCTGTAAAGACCTTTGGTAATATCATTTGCTTCCGCAATCTGGAGAAGGCAACGAATGATGCTATCGGTTTGTTTGGCAATGAAGAGGCAAAAGGTACTGTATTGCTCATGACTTTCAAAGAATACTACCTTGGATTTACAGATTCAAAAGGTAAGTATCACGAAGGATATAAGGAAATGGTAGAAAAGTTGATGAATGAATATCCAATAGGCAATGAAATAGTTGGTGAAGACAATAAGAAGGAATTCGTACGGACTTACTCTTACATTCTGAAACTGACAAACATCCTTACTACTTTTGATACTTTTGAAGGAAAGGAGATACTAAGCGAAGAGGATCGTCAGCATTATGCAAGCACTTATATCGAATTGTATCATGAGTTTAAGAGTACAAAGGAGGGAAAAGCCGAGGATGTGAATGATGATATCGTCTTCGAGATGGAACTCATCAAGCAGGATGAGATAAGCATCGATCGTATTCTGTATCTCATCCATGACTACATGAAAGGTAACCATATGGGAGATGGCACAATCATGGCGAAGATTCAAAATGCCATTGATGCCAGTCCAGACCTTCGCTTCAAGAAGAAACTTATTGAGAAGTTCATTGACAGCATGACCGTAGATGACAATGTAGATGAGGCATGGATAGAATATATCGAACAGCAGAAGGCTAATGAACTTAAGGATATTATTGATGCAGAACGATTGAAACCTCAAGAAACATTTGATTTTATGGATGTTGCTTTCCACAATGGTTTTATCAGCATGTCGGGAACTGCTTTCTCTCAGATTCTTCCTCCAATATCGCGTTTTGCAAAGGATGGTGCTCGCGAAAAGAAGCGTCAGGTTGTATTTGAGAAATTGAGTGAATATCTGAATAAGTTTAAGGATTTAGGTAATTGTCGTGACGAAGAAGAAGGGTATGACGATGATACTGAATGGAATATTCCTGCTCCAGAAGCAACTGGAACTGCAATATCTGCATCCGTAACCAAAGATGTGTCAACTCCAATCTCTGCATCAAAGATGATAGTTCGTGAAGTAGGTAATGTCTGCCCTAATCTTAAGGCAAATACGGATAATCACATGAAAGCATTAGCAATACGACAGCCTTGGGCAACATTGATTGCTTGTGGTATCAAAGATGTGGAATGCCGTTCGAATATGCGACCAAGCACAAAGCGTTTCCTTATTGCTGCAAGCAGCACGAAAGAGGATTATAGTATTCTTGATAGTAAGGAAAGAGAAATTGTAGATAGTTATATAAAGAAAGGAGTATTGCCACCATATAGTGAATGGCCAACAGGTTGTATTATTGGTTATGCTGATATCGAAAAGGTTACTTATGACCCTGTCGATTCTATATGGGGCAAAGGATGGGATGGTATAAAATATTGTCTTACAAATGCTCACATGTTAGATACTCCTATTATGGGTATGAACAAGGCTACTCCTTATTTCTACAATGTGGAAGGATATGACGATGATCATCTACCTGCAGCTCATAAGGTAGAGCTGGAATGAAAAACGTCACGATGATGGTATGACAAACAGAAACCGCTTCATCCACAAAGGAAGTTTGTTGCCACGAGGTGACTCTCAAATAGAGTATCCATCCTTTGTTTTTGTTTTATTCGTGCTTTTTGCAAAAAACATTTTTGATACATATTTGCTTTCCATAAAAAGCAATTTCATTCACAATTTGCTTTTTACAAAAAGCACTCTGGTCGTGTGCAATGGTAAGAAAAGTTATTGAAACTGCAAAGAAAATAGGTAAAGATTACTATTGTTTAAGGATAAATGCGTATCTTTGCGAACAACAAGTATAAGCAGCAAGAAATACTGATAATACTTTTTGCACATAATGAACATTGACTATGGCAAAACAATACACAAACGAAGAAACCGAGCCTACTATGGTAAATGAGGATATGATTCAGTATCCTCATAAGGTGACTATTCCCATCGACTTGCCTACAACAGGTGGATATAGTATTGAGTATCTGAAGAAAGAACTTACAGACTTTGCGATGAAACTTCTTTATCGTTCAAAGCCTGCACACTCCGCATCTCGTATTAACTGGCGAAATATTACTGTGTCAAGCAATGTCAAAGCAATGTCTCTTGGTCATTCCGACCTGTCTAACGACATGCGTGATTACAAAGAACTTTTGGCAGAAGCATTGGAGGAGAAATACAGATGAGAGTATTTATTGACACGAATGTATTGATAGATTTTATGGCTAACAGACAGCCATACTATCAGGCGGCTGCAGCTCTTTTTGCATTGGCAGAAATGAATGAATTGCAATTAGTATATTCCTCCGTAACAGTTGCTAATTCGTTTTACATCTTGCGTAAGAGTTACAATAGCACACAACTTGCCGAAGCATTTGAAAACCAACAATCTGTTGCTGAGATAAGTGGAGTATCGTCATCAGACATCTATTCCGCACTGTCCGCAAGATGGGTTGATGGTGAAGACTGCATACAATATCAATCCGCATTATCAGCTAAATGTGACTATATCCTAACACGCAACACTCAGGATTTCCAATTATCAACAATTCCCGTTATGACACCCGAGGATTTCTTGAACAGATACTACTCGTAAAGTGGGACGAGAAGATGTACCAACTCTACTATCGTAAATTCTTAAGTATCCATGTACATTGCTCACGGTTGGTAGCGTCGGAAGTCCAATGTTCGTTGATTGGGGTAATCAGACTTTCCTTTGGACAACTGAGGGTGTTCCAAACAGCATAGCTTGTGGTAGGGGGACAGGTATTGTCGTTGTAGCCCCAAGTCATGTAGGTTTTGGCTGTGATGTGACGGACGAAATTCACTACATCATAGTATGCCATCGTGTTGAGTTTTTCTGGTGTGAGCATACCGTCCTTCTTTGTATAATGCGGATAACCACTTACACCACCTTTCTCCGCAAGCGCCATATCAGCAAGTGCAGGATGATTGACAATGACATGTGTGACACGCTTGTCCAGTCCTGCAACTACGAGCGAGAGTGCACCTCCCTGACTGCCTCCTTGCAGGATAACATTCTTGCCATCCCATTCGGGCATGGAGGTGAGGAAGTCAACACACTTGATAAGTCCTTCATAGACATGCTTCATGTAGAAGCGCTCACGAGACTCAAGTCCTTGATAGAGATAGCCTTTCGACTTACCATCGAATGCTGCACGTATGTCAACGAAAGTGCTCTCATCGAGTGTAGGGTTCAATCCATGAATCTCCATTACGAGACGAATGATTCCATTCTCTGGGTAATAGTTGCGCAAATCTGTATCCTTTATGGTCTTGACTCCAGCACCAGGAGGACACAGAACCACAGGATGATTGCCTTTGGTCATATTCTTAGGGCAGAGCAAATAGCCATACATGCTTTGGTGTGAACTGTTCACTTCTATCTTCATGAGATAGCAATCTACAGATTCTGTGCAATAAGGCTTGTACAATTCGCGAGTGTATTTGAGAGGATACTTATGATTCTCATTTATATTGTTCTGCCACCATGACAAGAAATCAGCAGGCTCCTTCGTGTATGGTACTATCTTCTCAGGCGAGAAACCGACCTTAATGTGATGTTGATAAGTGACATCATCAATTTTGATCTTCATGCGAACATCACGAAAACCTGGTTTCTTGCTTTTTACTCCTTTTATAATGCCTTTTCCCTGCTTCAGAGTAATTTTTCCACGACTATCGGCATCGCAGAGTTCATCTGCAATTTCATATTCCACAACACCATCCTGAGGGATTCCGTACTTTAGGAACATCACGTCGATTGATGCTTCCTCTCCTACCTTGTATAGCCAATCACTATGGTTCGGAACTGTGTACCAGAGATAATCACTTCGGTACGGATAATTTTCAGCGAATGCCACTGCGACATTCATCGCGAGTACAAGAAATAAAGAAATGATTCTGTTAGTTTTCATGCTTCTATTATTTAAGAAGAGCAGCCGTTGCACACGACTGCTCTTTATCATATTTACATATTCTTACAATGCCTTCTTGAAGCATCTTCTCTTCTTAGCAATCTCTGGGCTGAGGTACTGCCACTGGGTGAGGTTCTTGGCGTTGTCCTCGAGGATGCAGTTGGTCTCTGCCCACTTGAAGCCCATCTGGTTGTAGATAGGGATGAGGTCATCGAAGAGGAGGGCTGTGAGTCCACGAGACTGATACTCTGGCTTAACGGCGATGAGGAGGAGCTCGACACCATCCTCGTGCTTCCACTTGAGCGACTTGAGAAGGTGGTACCATCCGAATGGGAACAACTTACCACCCGACTTCTGGAGGGCACGAACGATACTTGGCATCGAGATACCAACAGCAAGGAGTTCGTTTGTCTCGTCTGCCTCAACGAGTGTGAGCATACGGAGGTCGATGAGAGGGAGATAAGTCTTCACATAGTTATCAATCTGGCGCTGAGTCATCTTTGAATAACCAAAGAGAGGTGCGTATGCCTCGTTGATGAGGTCGAAGATACGCTGACCATAATTGCCCGCATGGAGTTCCTTGTTGCTCTTAATCTTCTTGATGTGCATGTTATAGCGCTTCATGGTGAGTTCGGCTACACGATGATACTTATCTGGCACTGATTCAGGAACGAGCATACGAAGTTCGAGCCATTCAGCCTCCTTCTCATATCCAAGTTTCTCCAAATGCTGTGGGTAGTACTCGTAGTTGTAGAGAGTGTTCATTGTACCGAGACGGTCGAAACCGAATGTGAGCATACCTTCCTTGTCCATGTCGGTGATACCCATAGGACCCTGTATCTCTGTCATGCCACGCTTCTTGCCCCACTCTGCCACTGTATCGAGAAGAGCCTTTGAGACCTCGATGTCGTCGATGAAGTCAATCCAACCGAAACGCACATTCTTCACATTCCATGTCTCGTTGGCACGATTGTTGATGATTGCTACAACGCGACCAACAACCTCGCCATTCTTGAGAGCAATGAATGGTTGCCACTCACTAAATTCAGAGCCAGCATTCTTTTCCTTGTCAAACAGTTCCTCCATGTCCATATAGAGGTCTGGCACTGCACAAGGGTGATTCTTGTAGAGTTTATAGTTGAACTCTATAAACTTCTTCATGTCCGCCTTTGAGGACACAGCCTTGATAGTAATTTCTGCCATAGTGTATATTATTGTTATTCGTATTCTATTTGTGACTACTGGTTTATTCGTATTCGGTGGTATCTTCGATCCCTGCATCAGCAAGTGCCTCTCTGCGTTCTACACATGTGCCACACTTACCGCAGTGCTTATCTCCACCCTTATAGCAAGACCATGTCTCAGAATAGTCTATGCCAAGCGACTTGCCATGTCGGGCTATGTCGCTCTTTGTGATGCCTGTATATGGAGCAAAGATTTCCTCTTCGGTATCAGTACCAGCCTTCATAGCTGCCGACATGGAATTGATGAACTCCGGTCGGCAATCAGGATAGATGGTGTGGTCGCCTCCATGATTGGCAAGCATCACTCGTTTCAGTCCGTTGCTCTCCGCGAGTCCACAAGCCACACTGAGCATGATGCCATTGCGGAATGGAACTACGGTCGATTTCATGTTCTCGGCTGTGTAATGTCCTTCAGGGATATCCTCACCACCATTGAGGAGGGACGACACGAAGTATTCCTCCATAAACTTGAGCGGGATGGTGATGTGCTTGATGCCAAGTCGTTCGCAATGCATCTTGGCAAGTGGAATCTCCTTGTCATTGTGCTTGCTGCCATAGTCGAAGCTAACGGCAAGTGCAATATCATCTTTATATTCGTAGAGCATGGTCACGGAATCCATGCCACCGCTCAATACTATCAAACAATCTTTCATCTCAATCTGCATCGTTTAGGACAGGAAATTTCTTCCTGAAGGCATTCAACTTATCCATATCAATCACACTTGTGATGGTCGATTCCATATTCATTGGACACATTCCTTGCGAAACGCCATAAGGGTCAACCATCATTGTGCCACCACAATACTTGCAGGTTGGATCCTCACCCACACGATTTACTGTTGCCACATAGCACTGGTTCTCGATGGCACGAGCATGAGCCAGGGCAAGCCAAGCATTCACACGAGGTGTTGGCCACGATGCCACATACAGAGCCACATCGTATGCTGGTGTGCCATCCTCCGTGATGTTATTGCGTGAGAACTTAGGGAAACGCATGTCGTAGCATATCTGAAGGAGGAACTTCACACCACGGAACTTCACGATGATGCGTTCATTGCCCGCTGTGTATCGTTTGTCCTCACCTCCGTAAGTGAAGAGGTGCTTCTTGTCGTACCAAGCGAGTCCACCATCTGGGCGTGCAAAGTAGAAACGATTGTAGTATGCCTTGCCTTCACCATCATAGCCACGAGTTTCGGTAGCCACGCTACCTGCAATGGCAGCATCATACTTCACCGCCATCTCAAGCATCCACTCGTATGTATTGCCCGACTTTTCGAGCGACTCGGCTATGCCATCAGGGTTAGTTGCAAAACCAGTAGAGAACATCTCTGGCAGAACATATACATCCGACTTTGGTGCTGCCTCCAGCAGTTCCTCGATGTGTTTACGATTCTCCTCAGGATTGCCCCAAGCGATATCTATCTGTAATAATGTTATTTTCATATAACGCACATTATTTTGTTTCGACGGACAAAATTAGCACATTTCCTTTACATACAGAAATATTTATTCCCTTTTTTTGATTATGCAACAAAAATGCACCACGAATTAAATTGTCATTTAACCGTGATGCATATAAAAACATATTTAATTATGAAAAGTTACTTATTATAAGCGTAAGCCTGTGAACACTGATTGAGAGCAGTCTGGATGTTGTCCATCACTACCTGTGAGTAGAGGTTTGCCATTAAGAATGCCTTTGAAGAAGCCTTCTTGTGACTATCCTTCTTTGCGAATGGGAAGCAGTCGTCGAGAGACCAGTTCTTGCTGTTCTGTGAAGGACCGTACTTTGCTGAACTTGCTATGCAAGACAAGAGGATTGCGTCTTCGAATGTATGGCGAGGACGATACTCATGATATACTGTTGTGTGGTGGTAACGACCATAGCCGTAGTGGTCTACAACAGTTGTGCGTTCGCTATAGTGGTGGTGAGGATGATTGTCTGTTACTGCATCAGCTACTGTAGCTGTGATTGCTGCAGCTGCAAGACCCACGAAGAGACCAGTTGCTGTGTTGCCTCCACCTTCTTCAACTACCACATTGTAGTTGTGGAGAGAATATGTGATGCTAACCTTTCCGTCCTTTACTTGAGCACGAACTGTAGGACAGATGCTGAAATTGTATGCATTGAAACCGCCAGCATAACGTGTGATGTCTTCGATGTATGGACGAGCGATGATGAGTCCCTGTTCCTTGTCTGCAAACTGGATTGAGTTGTCGTAGTTGCAGATGAACCAATTTGCCATTTCGTAGTAGAGTTCATTCTGAGAGAGGTTTGGCACTTCTATTTCCTTTGTGAGAGTCATGTTGCCCATCTTATCGAGAGCGATATTTGACATTTCCTTAGCCGCTGCCTTTTCCCAGTTGCGACCGTACTGCTGCTTTGCATAAGACTCGAGGTTTACATTATCTACCATCTGAGCGTTTACACTTACTACTGACATGATGAACATGATTGCTGTTGCGAAGATTGACTTAAACTTTTTCATAATCACATTAGGCTCATCAGTAAGATAAACTGTGCCCTTTGGATTAGGATCAGATTTTGACATTTTTCTTGTTGGATCTTGGAGCGACATTACTCTTGCTCCTGCCTTTGGAAAATATGGATCTGGAACTGTGAAAACATTGCCATAAATACCATTGAAACGTTCTGCAATATCTCTTGTGATTTCGAGGTGTTGCTTTTGGTCTGCACCAACCGGAACAACATCTGCTTGATATAAAAGAATATCAGCTGCCATAAGACAAGGATATGTAAAAAGGCCAGCATTAATATTGTCTGAATGTTGTTTTGACTTATCCTTAAACTGAGTCATACGATTAAGCTCACCCATATAAGTGAAGCAGTTCAGGATCCAGGCCAGCTCGGCATGCGCGCTCACGTGGCTCTGGCAGTAGACCAGGCTGCGCTTGGGGTCGATGGCCGACATGTACGAGCGCTGGGGAAGGACCACGGTGCGGGGGACCTTGACGCCCAGCTTGGGGGCCAGGGAGAAGCCGAAGAAACCGTGCATGACGGCGGGCAGCTCCTTAGCTACATAGTCGTAGAACCAGCCGCCGTGAGCGAGGTTGCCATAG
>CALBJW010000008.1 GCA_937893145.1 uncultured Prevotellaceae bacterium
CTCTTGCTTTTTCTGCGCAGCGATAACAGCTCTTGCCCCAAGGCGGAAGCAAATTTTTCACTCTTCACTTTTCACTCTTCACTCCAACTGAGCAAGTTGGAAACTTGCGAAAGTTGAATTACAACAACAATGTTTTTTAATACAAATGAAACTATCAGTTATTATTCCTTGTTATAATGTGGCTCGCTATGTGGAACGTGCTGTGGCGAGGGCATTGGAGCAGGACCTGGATGACTATGAGGTGATTCTGGTGAATGATGGTTCGACGGATAATCTGTTGGAGGTGTGTGAGCAGTGGAGGGAACTGGACAATGTGCGAATCATCTCCACTCCGAACATGGGAGTGTCTCATGCGAGGAATGTAGGCATTGAGGCGGCACAGGGTGAGTATCTCTTCTTTGCTGATGCTGATGACTGGATGGAGGCGTATGTGCTGAAGACTCTGTATCGTAAGTGCAAGGAGTGTGATGCTGATGGTGTGCGTTTCTCTTGTCGTTCGATAGAGGAGAGGACTCGTAGGTGGTGGATAAACAATAATTTTGGCAATCCTAAGGAGATGTATGAGGGGGAGGAGATAGTGAAGGAGATGCTGCCTAATTATATTGGTTATTCTTTGGAAGAGTTGAAGATGTATGGCAGGGTGGACATGTGGAAGAGTAAGGAGTTGAGTTATGTGTGGAGTTTTGTCTTGAAGCGTGACACTCTTATCAAGAATAACATTCGGTTTGTTGAGGGGTTGAATTACATGGAGGATAAGTTGTTCTTGTGCGAGTTTCTGTCTTGTGCAAATAGAATTGTGATACATAAAGAGGTGTGTTACAATTACCTTCGCAGAAATGGTGGGTTGAGAATTGGCAATTATGCTACGGTGGATAGGTATGCGAAGAACAGGATACAGGCAGAGCGGTACAGATGTGAGTTGGCTGATCGAATACAGAAGGAACGTGGCATCGACCTATTGAGTATGTACAAGGGTACATTGGTATTGTCATCTTTCGAGATGCTCATCAAGGTGTCGAAGGTATCTGTGATGAAGGCATACAGGTATGTCAAGGAATATAGGCAGAACCCTTCGGTGGCGAGGGCGTTCAAGGACGTGAAGTGGTCAGGACTGCCTAAAACTGTGCTACTGCCAGTGTTGGCATTCAAGTGCCATCTTGTCTTGCCCCTTGCATTTGTGTTGAAGGCGTGGAGTTGGGTTAACAAAAACAGATAAAACCCCATTGTCACACATGGACTCTCATGCTTTGGTGCTTCGCACTACGTTTTTAACTGAAAGAAATTAATAGAAATTAATAGAAATTTCCGCATCGTAGATGCTTGGTCAGAAATTTGAACATGAGTGAATATAACTGTATTTGGAATAATAATTTCTGGAATAAATTTCTTTCAATTTCTATTAATTTCTTTCAGTATAGAACATTCGCAAATGTTCGTGGGGGGTGCTTTGGTGCTTCGCACTACGTTTTTAACTGAAAGAAATTTAAATAATTAAAAGAAATTTTGTTCAGAAATTAGAAATTGATATGATAACAACAATAAGCAAGGAAGAATACATGCAAATGTATGCAGTGATTGGCGCAGCATTGGAAGTGCATAAATGTTTAGGCAGAGCGTTGGAGGAGCCTATATATCAGGAGGCTTTGGAGATGGAGATGACAGATAAGAATATTGAATTTGAGTCTCAAAAGATTTTGAATACGTACTACAAGGGAAGAAAACTTGAAAAGATATATTTGGCAGACCTCTATAGTAACGGAATAATGGTGGAACTGAAGTCTGTATCCCAAATACATAGTGAGCATAGGGCTCAGTTGATGAATTATATGCGTATCACGAAAACCGTAAGAGGATTGCTTATAAACTTTGGAGAAAAAAGTCTTAGGGTGGAAAGGTATGTTTATCAGCACGACACTGATGATTTCGTTCTCTTGTCAGAGTCTAATCTACCTAAGTATATCAAATGATAATTTCTGAAATAAATTTCTTTTAATTTCTATTAATTTCTTTCAGTATAGAACATTCGCAAATGTTCGTGGGTATTGCTTTGGTGCTTCGCACTACGCTTTTTAACTGAAAGAAATTAATGGAAATTAATAGAAATTTCCGCATCGTAGATGCTTGGTCAGAAATTGGCAATGGCTGTTGAAGACGGGAAGTTAGATATTAAAATTAATTTCTTTTCATGAACATTCTTATCTTAGCATACGCATGTGAACCAGAGAGCTCGAGTGAGTATGATGTGGGCTGGATGGTACCAACGGTGATGTCGAAGAGGCATCCTGAGGGTGAGGTGTATGTGGTGACGAGGAGTAGGTGCAGGGAGAAGATTGAGGATGCTCTCAGGGATGGATATCCTAACCTTCATTTCTTGTTTTATGATATCCCTTCGTGGATGTTCTACAAGAATGAGATGAAGAGCCATTGGGGAGAACAGATTAATTATCTTCTGTGGCAGTTGATGGTGAGGAAGAGCGTCAGAAGGTGGTGCAAGGAACTGAAGATAGATGTTGTGCATCATCTTACTTTCAATCAGTATCGCACTCCTTCGCCGGGCTTCTGGGTTGATGTGCCTTTCGTGATGGGACCTATCGGCGGGGCAGAAGTCATTGCACCTGCATTCTGGCAAGACCTTGACCGTCATACTCGCATAAAGGAGAGGATACGACAGAAGGGGAGGGACTTGAAACTCTTTGGATGGTTCATGAGGAGACGCAATAACAAGAAATTAGTGTTGTGTTCTTGTGAAGAAAATCTTCAGAGACTGAAGCCTTATGTTGGTGATACGGAAATAAAGGTGTTGCCAGCTATTGCATATAATCCTGAGACTTTTGCTTCCGTGCAGAAGGACTGTTCGAGGGAAGACTCATCATTCGAGATGGTCTATGCAGGAAAGGCTTGGAACTGGAAGGGCTTGCACATTCTGTTCAAGGCGATGAAGAAGATGATAGATGTGATTGAGGAGAATGAGGTTATTCGTCTAAAACTTATAGGAATACGTTACGAGGAAGAACAGAAACAGGTGATGCAGTGGGTGGAGGAACTTGGACTTGAGGACCATGTGGAGTTGATTCCTTTTATGCGTCGTGCTGACTTATTGAGTAAGGTGGCATCGAGTGACTTGTGTGTGTATCCAGCCTTCCGTGATTCGGGTTCGATGGCGGTGCTCGAAGCATGTGCTTTAGGATGTCCTACGGTTTGTTTTGATGCAGGAGGACAGTCGGTCTTCCCTGATGACATATTATTGAAGGTGCCAGTAGCAGGTACTTATGATGAGTGTCTATGTGCTTTCGCAGACAAACTGGTATGGGCGTACAGTCATCGAGATGAACTTACTGCCGTAGGTCTTCGCGCCCAGCAGTGGGTGAGTGAAAACATGACATGGGACCGTAAGGTTGATGAGTTGTATAACGAAACGCTGGCGCTACGATGCGGTCATTGACCTACGAAACGTTGCACTACGAAACACTTCGCTACGGGAGTATTGAGGGTTTTGTGTGTTTTTGTTTAAAAGTGCATAGTTTCCGATAAACCTATAAACAAATAAACAGATAAACTTGAAAAGCTCACTCGGAGATGAGCTTTTTCAATAAAAAGTATTACCTTTGCAACGATTATGACAGAAACATTTGAACATATATTAGAAACATCGGGTACTCTCGTCTATCACAACGTGGGCGATAGCATGATGCCCCTGATAAAACAGGGTAGGGATGTGCTGGTGATTGAAAGGAGGCCAAAAGGACGGTTGAAGAGACTTGATGTTCCTCTTTATCGTCGTCCTTCCGATCCTCAGGGAAAGTATGTGTTGCACCGCATCTTGTGGGTACGAGGTAATGGCACATACTGGATATGTGGTGATAACCGCCGATGGGTGGAGAAGGGTGTGCGCGATGAACAGATCATTGGTGTGCTGAAGGCTTTGGTGCGCAATGGCAAGACCATAGAACTGGACAAGTCCTGGAAGTACAAGTTGTACTCGCATCTCTGGTGCGACCTGTTCCCGCTGCGCTCGTTCCTCTTCCACATACGCGACTTCTACTTCCACTTGACAGGAAGAAGGTATGTGTAGTTTTTTATGTTTATATGTTTATTGGTTTATGAGTTTACCGAAGATGAGTAATTCGGCATGAATGCTTATCTGCAGCTCTTTCCGATAAACCTATAAACTCATAAACCTATAAACTTCAACTTAACAATGTTGAAAGATTATGAAGAAAGTAATAACATACGGAACATACGACCTGTTGCATGAAGGTCATGTGAATTTGCTCAGGAGAGCAAAGGAGTTGGGTGACTACCTGATTGTGGGAGTCACTAACGATAGTTTTGACCGTGACCGTGGAAAGTTGAATGTGAGGAATAATGTGTTGGAACGTGTGGAGGCGGTCAAGGCTACGGGCTATGCAGACCAGATCATTGTGGAGGATTATGTAGGACAGAAGATTGATGACATACAGAAGTATGGAGTTGATGTCTTTGCTATCGGTAGTGACTGGGAAGGTAAGTTCGATTACCTGAAGGAGTTCTGTGAGGTGGTGTATCTGCCTCGCACTGAGGGCATTTCGAGTACGATGTTGAGAGCGGAGAGTCAGGATGTAGTGAAGGTCGGCATCGTGGGATTTGGTCGTGTGGGAAAGCGTTTCCCTTCGGAAGCAAAGGTTGTTAGTGGAGTTGAAGTTGTTGGGGTATATGATAAGGACGAAACGCTGGCGCTACGAAACGGTCTTCGACCTGCGAAACGTCCTTCGGACTACGAAACAGTCTTCGACTTACGTAATGCTGGCGCTACGAAACGGTCTTCGACCTACGAAGAGGAGTTGAAGGGTGTTGAGTTGTTCGATAGTTTTGAGGGATTGCTTGATGCAGTGGATGCTGTGTATATTGCTACCCCTCATTTGTCGCACTATGATTATATCAAGAGGTCGTTGGAGGCAGGAAAGCATGTGTTGTGTGAGACTCCTCTTGTGTTGAGTGGTGATGAGGCTAAGGAGATGTACCGTTTGGCAGAAGAGAAAGGATGTGTGTTGATGGAGGCAAACAAGACTGCACATTGTCCTGCGTTCAATCACCTGATGGTGATGGTGAAGTCGGGACTGATAGGTGAGGTCGTGGATGTGGAAGCATCGCTCTCTAAGTTGTGGGATGATGACCTGTCACTTCGTGAGTTCGATGCTTCGCAGGCAGGTGGTTCCATGTATGAATTAGGTAGTTATCCTTTGTTGCCAATCATCAAGTTGTTGGGAACGAAGTACAAAGATATACAGCTCTATTCTCGTATGCAGAATGGAGTGGATATGTACACCAAGGGTATGATGCTCTACGACAACGCAGTATGTTCATTCAAGGTGGGACTTGGAGTGAAAACTGAGGGCAACCTTGTCATCTCAGGCACAAAGGGTTATGCTTACGTCCCTGCTCCGTGGTGGAAGACCGACTATTTCGAACTGCGCTACGAGGACCAGAACGACAACAAGAAGTTCTTCTACAAATGGGATGGTTTTGGTCTGCGCTACGAAATTCAGGAATTCATCTCCTGCGTACTGAACAAACGTTTCTCCTCTGCCCGCCTTCGTCGCCGCGAATCTATTGCAATGGCAGAAATAATGCAACTCTTTTTCGACAAAAAGAATTCAATTGAGATATAATTTTTTTTCTTTTGTCGGAAATTGAGAGGGCAAATTCAGGATACTTCCAAGCTGATTTTAGCTTTGCATTATTCCATAAAAAAGAAAATCGAAGCATAATCTCTTTTCGGTAAACTTATAAACATATAAACACATAAACTAAAATTTATCGTGAGAAAAATTTTAATAGTCGGTGGTGCCAATGGCATCGGGTTGAGTATCGCTACGGAGATGGCGAGAAGGGATGATGTGGAGAAGGTCTATATCGTGGATAAGGCTTGTGTGGCGGAGGAGTTCTGGAACGATAAGTTTGAGGCTTATCAGTTTGATTTGACTTCGGAGGATTATGGATTGTTTGATAGGTTTGAGGATATTGATACTCTGATGATTACGGCTGGATTTGGACGTTTGCAGCTGTTCAAGGATATGGATGAGAAGATGATAGGCACTTACTTCAATGTGAACACCATTCCTGTTATTCGTATCGTGAAGAAGTTCTACGATAAGTTGGAGAAGGATGATAACTTCTGCTGTGGTGTGATGGTGAGTATTGCAGGGTTCATGACTTCACCTTTCTTCAGTCTGTATGCTGCTACTAAGGCAGCACTGAAAGTGTTCATCGAGAGTGTGAATGTGGAACTTATCAAGGCTGGAAGCAAGAATCAGATTCTTAATGTGTCTCCAGGTTCGTTGAAAGGTACTTCCTTCTCACAAGGCAAGACAGACCTCTCCATCACTGCCCCTATGGCGAATGCCATCATCGAACATCTCGAAGCAAAAGATGACCTCTTCATCCCTCAGTACGACGAGATATTCAAGACCGTCCTTGAGCGTTACCACCAAGACTTCCGTGCCGAAGGCATCCACTCGTATGAGTATAAGGTGGAGAGCGGAAGAGTGTAGAACGAAACACTTCGTTACGAAACGCTGCGCTACGAAACACTTCGTTACGGAGACGATACGCTGCGCAGCTGTTTTTATTGTTTTTTGCTCCTTGTGACTTGATACAAAGTACCGTTGCTATGCATGATGTGAAATATCTGGGAGTAGCGTAGCACTCACAAGAATTTCACAACGTGCGGAGCAACATGAGGCGATAGCTGATAGTCACAAGGAGGGTTTTGAATGTTTTTGTCAGATGATGTAAGTTTTTTATGATGTTGAATAGAAACGTGTATTGATGCGAACAAATATCCAATTAATGGTCCTTTTTTGCGAAGGACCATTAATTTTTTTAAAAAATTAACGAAATGTGGATAAATATGCGTATCTTTGTCAAATTAATTGCAATTAGTATTTATTCCTCGTAGATTCGCTGGATAGCAATCGATAAAGGATGCAAGAAAACAATGTTATTACATCGATGAAGGATACCCCTGAAACGCAAGATTTGGGGTGTCCCTTTGATATGCCTGAATGGTACGTCATTCGTGTGACGTACGGACGCGAACGAAAACTTTCAGAGGTGTTGAAGGAGCGAGGAGTGACATATTTCTTGCCTACCAAGGTTGTGCATTACAACCGTCGAAGTGATGGGAAATTAAGGAAGAAACTGGTGAGTGCCATTCCAAACTTGATTTTCCTTTTTTCTACGCGCGCACACATACAGGCGTTGAAGGAAGAGATGGAGGCACGCATCCCAATGCGTTACCTGATGGACCGTGCCACCCACGAACCTATGACCATCCGCAAGCGCCAGATGGAAGACTTCATCCGTCTCGCCAGCGAAGACGACAATCTCCTCTACCTCGACAATCCAGACGTAGTCCTCGAGAAGGGACAGCCAGTCGAAGTGACCTACGGTCCATTCCAGGGCATCCAGGGCTATGTCCTCCGCATCCGCCGTGACCGCAAAGTAGTCCTTGTCCTCAACGGTCTCCTCGCCGCCGCCATCAAAGCCGAAATCAAGATGGATTGGGTGAAGAAGTTGTGATTGATATGCATAGAGTGTGAAATAGCAATTTTTGAAAAGAAATAGAATGAATACGAGTTTTACATATACCACAAAATTGTGTTCTCAACTTGATGATAAAACCTTGAAGCAATGCTCGGATTTGTTTTCAAATCATTATGGAGTGTATAGCGGCAAAGACAAGTTGCATTCTGCAGGACAGCAAATAAGATTAGGATTAGGATTTTATAGAAGACTGCGCGAAAAGGAGTCTATGCGTGTGGCTTTGTGTTATAAGGATGAAGAGTTGATTGGACAAGCATTTTATTTAGATAAAGTGTTGTCGAATGGAGACAAATGCTCGTGGGTAACACAACTTGTAGTTAATTCTGCTTATAGAAAGAATGGAATAGCCAAGCGCCTCTTGCATTCGGCATGGGGATTCTCAAACTATGTGGCATGGGGATTGGCAACGGCTAATGCCTTGACTATAAAAACACTTCGCTCTGCTACATTCCGTGAGATAGAACCGGAATCGATATTAAAGCATTTAGATCTAATAGATGCAATGTGCGAAGATATTGATTTTGCAAAAGAGAAGAAATGGGAAGTTGGTAAAGGCGTTTCACAAATCTTTACTAATTTTTACCCTGTACACGAAGATAAAGACAAGGCAACTACAGACCTCTATGTCCACAAACTTGGAAAACTTCAAGATGGTTACGAATGGTTAGCCTTTACTTTCCGTTCGCAGGATTCTGTCTTGTGGGAAGATTATCTTGATGATGTTCTTTCGTTTTCTGCTCAGCAATTAGAGGATGCATATAGCCGTATGGATATGGAGAATCAACCTTGGACACGGTTTACTGCCCACGAGATAGACTATGTGTTGGAGAAGACAGGAATTAAGGAACGAAGTCGCGTACTTGACCTCGGTTGTGGTATTGGTCGTCATACAATAGAACTTGCCAAGCGGGGTATGATGGTCTCTTCAGTCGAACCATCCCCTCGTCTAATGGACAGGGCAATTAATAAGGCACTTTCGCAACTGACTATAAATCAGATAGACAAAGTGACTTTTCTTAAAGTGGATGGTAGAAAGAGTCCGCTGATTCGAGGTCAATATGATGCCGTAATCTGCCTCTACGATGTTATTGGTTCATATAGAACAACAGAAGAAAATACAGCATTACTCAAGACGATATCAAAAAAACTAAAGAAAGGTGGAAGAGCTGTGATTTCTGTAATGAGCATGGATTTGACAAAATCCATTGCGAAGAATAGAGCAGATGTTCGACAGAGTCCGCAGGCATTGTTAAATCTCAATTCCTCAAACATCATGCAGAACACAGGTAATGTGTTTGATCCAGAATACTTCCTCCTTGATGAAAAAAGTCACTTGGTGTATCGCAAAGAACAGTTTGAATATGACGGAATGCTCTCATCCGAATATGTCCTTGCCGATTACAGATTCACTCGTGATGAAATAGTTGCAGAATGTGAAGCCAATAGCCTTTCTGTGCTTGAAACAAGTTTCGTTGCTTTAGGACAGTGGGACACCCCCCTTGCTCCTGATGACAAGCGAGCAAAAGAGATTCTTGTGGTGTTGGAGAAGAAGTAATCCATTTTAAGAGTCCTAAAAAAATCATGTTTTAAAAAGGCTTTAAAAGTCCACTTTCTTCACTTTTAATCTAACTCAGCCTCGCTTGGAGAATCAAATGCTGAACATTGGCCAATAAGATAGTATATCTTCCGGAATAAGATAGTATATCTTCTGCAACAAAACACTATAACTTTTTGTCAAAAACTATAGAGGATTTGCAACAAACACTCATTACGTACACTCAACTCCCCTTGTGTCCGAAGTGAACAAGTAGGACTTTTAAAGCCTTTTTAAAAACAAAAAATTTTGAGAATCTTTCTGTTTCCAACTGATTATCCAATCAGTTTTTATTTCAAATAGTAACAAATAGCAAAGATTGTTACCTGCAAAATAGGTAAAAGGCAGAACATTGATAATGACGATGGTGAGATAATAAAAATTATTGAAGATGTTTCGTAACTTTATAAAAAAGATAGTATATGCTTGGCAATTTATGAAAATTAAAAAGCATGTTACTATATTGGGAAGTCATTATAAAGTAAATCCAACTGGTAGTGTAGTCCTTTCTGACAATTCGAATAAGAACGATATTGTCTTGGGTGACTATGTGGAGATTTATGGAAAACTAATGAGCCAAAATCATGGTAAGATTGTTGTAGGTAATCATGTCCGTTTTGGTAGAAATACTAAGGTGTATGCTGCGGAAAGTGTAAAAATAGGAGATTATGTTATGATATCTGAAAACGCTATTATTGCAGATACAAATAATCATCCTATTTCTGTTAATTTCAGAAAAGTAAGAGCTATGATGCCACCTTCTTCTACATTGCATTTGTGGCGTTATGCAGACCATAAACCAGTAGTTATAGAAGAAAATGTATGGATAGGAGAGAATTCTCGAATTTGTAAGGGTGTTACAATCGGAGAGAATTCTGTCGTTGCTGCAAATGCAGTGGTTACAAAGGATATTCCTGCAAATAGTATAGCGGCGGGTAATCCTGCACGAATCATCAAAGAAGGAGTCTTGAAGACTTTAAGAGAACCTGTTGATTGTGAAGAATATAATCAATATATAAAAGAGCATGGCGCATCTTTCGAATAGATTTGCCTTATATATCGCAGGGGGCAGAATGTTGTCGATGATAGCAGGCTTTATCATGCCGCTATTGTTGGTGAGGTTTATGTCTCAAAATGATTATGGAGTGTTCTCGCAATACTTCACCCTTTATTCTGCTATTTATGTGATAGTGGCATTGGGTACCCATACTAATATTTTCTTCTTCTGTCCATCAGCTACTAAAGAAGAATCGGATAGATATGTGTCAAATACTTTGATTCTGAATGTTTTATTCGGTGTTGTAGCAGGAATGATGATGTTTGTTCCTCAAATTCAGCATTTGCTTTTTGGCGAAAGTGAATTAGGCAAGTCGGCTGATTTTATAGCTTTGTCAATAGCATTGGCTGTTCCGATGAATATTATATCTCCTTTGAATACTACCAGACAAGATAAGTGGGGAGCATTGTTGTTTCCTGGAGGTGTGGCTTTTGCCCGAATAGTTACTGTGGTGTTTGCTATGCTTGTTTATAAAGATTTGCATGAATTGTTTTTCTGGCTCGTTATTTATCAGCTTGTTATATTTGCTGTTGTTTGTATTTATGTTCTTGCTGATATTAAGTTCGTAATAGATTATCAGTTGATGAAAAAGCAACTTGCATATTCTGTTCCTTTTGGCATCGCGGTAGCTTTACAGTTATTTTCTAATTATTTTGATAAGTTTGTCTGTATACGTTTTATAAATCCGGCAGACTATGCAGTTTATTCAGTTGCCTTTTTAAGTATTCCTGGTATAACTCAAGTATATGATTCTTTATGTCAGGTAAATATCGTGAATATGGCGAATAGTTATAAACTTGGTTTGATTGAAGAAATATTAGTTCAATACAGAACATTTGTAGTTAAAACTTTATCATTCTCTGTGCCAATTATATTAGTTGTATTTGTGTTTTCTAATGAGATAATATCCTTTTTATATACTGCTCAATACCAAAATGCATCGCCATATTTTAGGGTGTATTCGTTGACTTTTATTATCTCAATGTTTGGAGCAGGAACAATCTTGCGTTCTATGGGTAATACAAAATTATCCATGGCTGCATTTGGTTTGTCTTGTTTCATCGGATTGCCTGCTACTTATTTTCTTGTTAAGTATTATGGCACTAATGGGGCTATTGTTGGTGCTGTAATGAATATCATTTTACCAAGATTAATACAAATGAGTATGGAGATGAGGCAATTAAATGTGTCATTGACTTCTTTTTTGCCTTGGAGAAAGTTATTCTTGATAATGAGTATAGCAGTTCTTTTGTTGACTCCAATTTGCATTGTTAAATTGTTGTTCTCATTAAATATAATTCACTGTGTGATTATAAGTTTCGTTTATATTGGATTCGCCTATAGTCTATACATCTGTAAGAATTTGTTTATAATTAATAAGAGTGAGTTGACTAAGGTGATGTCGAATTTATGGAAAAGAAGGAAATGACTTTGTTTGACAATAAAATAAAAGCCGAACATATATATATCGTATCCGTAGTTGCTGCTTTAGGTTTATTATTGTTTGCAAACTCGGACTCGCTTATTAATACTCCCGATGAAGCAATACAGAAATTGGGTATAGGTAAGTTGTTTTACTATCCTTGTGCTGTTGCATTAATTACTTCGTTTTTTATACCTTTTAAGAAGGATGTTTTCAGTTCATTATTATTAGGTATTTTAATCTGTACATGTGTTTCTGCGATTATCCATCCTCCTATAGGGGATAATGTGATGGCATGGGGACTTACTAGATTCGTATTTGCAATTTTATGCTTTAGGAATGTGGCTAATGTGAATCCTCATCACATTGCAAAGTGTATGGCAATAGCCTCACCTTTAATAATTGTGCCTCATTATATATTTTCAAATCCTTTTGAATATGGTTTGTATAGATATGGTGGATTTTATGGTGATGCTAATTTTTTGTCGTTTACCCTATTGTTCCTTATCTTTATGTGTGTAATAGCTTATAGGACCGAATCAAACAATTTATTGAAGATTATGTATGCCGTCACTTCAATATTTGCTGTGCCGTTGATTTTCTTAGGACGTTCTAGATCTGGTTTGATAAGTCTTATCGTTTTGCTTATTTATATATTATTTTCTATTGGAAAGAAGAATAAGTGGAAGATGATTGTTACTTTTGCCCTTTGTTTTGGCTGCGTTTTGTATTTATATAAAATGTTTAATGATAGCTTCTTGTACGCTTTTGAAAGATTTGACTCGGAATCAACTACAGATGTTATAAGTGCAGAAAATAGAATTGATCAGATAGAAAGTGTATTTAATGTTCTTTTTTCACGTCCTGATTTAATTCCTTTCGGCATTGGAGTTGGCAACACATTGCAAACTCTAAACGAATATTCAAATTATGGATATTATAATACTCAAGAGGTACATAATACATTTGTGTTGTTTTTATATGAAGCAGGTATGTTTGTAGCTCTATTGTATATCTGTATATATTTCAGAATTATCAAACTCATATGGCAAAATAAGGATTATTTGTTAGCGTCTTTAATTTTTGCTTTAATAGTAACCCAAATGACTCTACCGGGTATTGCGTTCATGCCAGGTTGGGTTGCTGTGTTTTTTCTATGTAATAGCGAATTATATAAAATAAAGAATGATTAAAGTCGCAGTATTGTATATTTGTACAGGTAAGTATAACCAATTTTTTGCAGATTTTTATACCAGTTGTGAGCAGTACTTTTTGAATGGGGTTGCTCAAGTGGAATATTTTGTGTTTACGGATAATATGCATTTGTCTGCAGAAAGAAATGTACACTTATATGAACGCAAATGTCAAGGTTTTCCTTTGGATTCGCTGTTTCGATTCGATATGTTTCTTTCAATAGAAAATGAATTGAAACCTTTTGATTATTGCTTTTTCTTCAATTCTAATATGAAACTTGTTTCCCCCGTTAATAAAGAATTTTTGCCTGTGGAAGATGATTTGGCAGCAGTAATTCATCCGGGGTTTTATAAACAATGGCCATGTTTGTATCCATATGAGAGGAATAAAAAATCCACAGCTTATATAGAACCATATTGTCCTTTGTATCGTTATTATATGGGTAGTTTGAATGGAGGCAAAACAGATGCCTTTTTAAAATTGGCTAAACAATGTTCTATAAACACTCATAAGGATTATGAATGTGGCATTGTGGCAAAGGTGCATGATGAGTCTCATCTAAATTGTTATATTCATAAACATGGATGTAAAGGATTGTCTCCTGCATATGCTTATCCAGAAGGTTGGAAGTTGCCATTTGATGCAAAGATTATATTAAGAGATAAAGTAAAGGTTGATACTTATTTTAATAAAGGACGCAAGTTCACTCCAATGGCAAGAATAAAAAAAGGGTGCGGAATTGTGTGGGATATAGCTCGCTGGTATCTAAAGTTATAATATGAAGATTGTCAACATTCTCGGCGGTATTGGAAACCAGATGTTTCAATATGCATTTGCGGTTGCTTTGCGTGAGGAGACGGGTGTGGATGTACGATATGATGCAAGTGTGTTCAAGACTTATCCTCTTCATAATGGATTTGAGTTGGACAGGAGATTTTGTGTTTCAATACGACAGGCATCTTCTGCGGAGGTGTGGAAGTTGACAATCCATACAACTCGATACTTCTTGTGGAAGGTGTTGACAAGGATACATATAGGTAAGACAAAGCATGAACGTAAATATACTGAGTATCTTCCTGATGTGTTTGATGACAAAAAGGATTTGTATTATTATGGTTATTGGCAACATCATGCGTATTTCGATAAATACAAAGATGTCTTGAAGCGTGAGTTCTCGTGGAAGGAGCCTTTGTCGAAGAAAAACCAGGAGGTGTATAATAGTTTTTGCGAGAAGCAGACTGTGAGCATTCATGTTCGTCGTGGAGACTATTTGAAGAAGTGGATTTATCGTGATATCTGTGAACTTGATTATTATCGTAAGGCGATTGCTTGTGTAAAGGAGATGATGCCGGATGATGTTCAGTTTGCAATATTCAGTAATGATATGACTTGGTGCAATGACAATATAGTTCCACTTCTTGATGATGCTCAATATGTTATGGTGGACTGGAATCAAGGAGCTGAGAGCCATAATGATATGCGACTGATGCAGGCTTGTAGGGCAAACATTATAGCTAATAGCAGTTTCTCGTGGTGGGCAGCTTATCTTAATGTGAATGATAATCCGATTGTGATTGCACCGAAAGTGTGGACAAATGAGGATGTGAACTTCAAACTACAACTTGACGAATGGGTACTGATATGATATCTAACACTAACGATGCTTTTCTCCGTTTGTTGAGAATCTCAACCACTGGCATTGCTACCGACGAGGATTGTGATGCCTTGAATGGTACTGATTGGAATGCCATCTTTGAGTTGGCTATGAGCCAGTTGATGGTGGGGATGATATTTAGGGCATTGACTATCATACCGCGTGAGAAGGGACCGGAAAGAGCTGAGTTCTTGCAGTGGTTTGGTCGTAATAATGTGATTGAGTATCTGAACGGAACGGTAAACAAGGATGCTGTTGCTCTGTGCCGGAAGTTGGAAGAGGATGGTTTTCGTTGTACTGTGCTGAAAGGACAGGGCGTTGGAATGTTTTACGATGAGCCTTTGAAGCGCTGTTCTGGTGATATAGATGTTTGGGTTGATAAACCTATTGATGAGGTGGTGGAGTATGTACGAAAGGAGATTCCTGGATTGAATGTCGATGTGTCTGCAAAGCATATTGAGTTTCCTCTGTTCAGGGATTGTGTGGTTGAGATTCATTTTGTGCCTTCGCATTTGTCATCGCCAAGTGCTGACAAGGCTTTGCAAGCTTTTTACCAGAAGGAGGCGAGTGCACAGTTTGAGAATGTGGTAGCATTGCCAAATGGGGTAGGTGAGATTAAGGCTGCAACGGTGAAGTTTGATGCTATTCATGTGTTGGCACATATCTTCGGACATGTGTTTTATGAGGGCATTGGCATTCGTCAATATATGGATTATTATTACGTGTTGAAGCGTTTGGATGAGGCGGATAGACCAGAGGTGGTTGATGTGCTGAAGCGGATAGGCATGAGCCGATTTGCTTCGGGGGTGATGTATGTGATGCAGGAGGTGTTTGGGCTTGACCGTGAATATATGTTGATGGAACCTAATGCTCGTCTTGGCAGGAAGTTGCTGAATGACATTATGGTGAATGGTAACCTGTCGGTGGAGAATAATTCTCACAACAAGAGTGCTGTCAAGCGTTTTACAGAACACACTCTACGACAGATGATGTTCATAGACATGTGTCCTGGCGAGGCTCTGTGGTCACCAATAAACCGTGTGAAACATTATTTGTGGAGAAAAAGAAAGGGATATTTCAGGTTGAATGCTTGATCGCTTCTATATAAACCATTAAAACCATTATTTTTATGGGAGAATTTTCAGTACTGATGTCTGTATATTGCAAAGAGAAGGCAGAGTATTTCGATTTGTCTTTGGAGAGCAATCTTGTCAAGCAAACGCTGCGACCTGGTGAGTTTGTGCTGGTGTGTGATGGAGAACTCACTCCAGAACTTGATGCAGTGATTGATAAGTATAAGGCTTTGTGTCCTGATGTGCTGAAGGTGTATAGGAAAGAGAATGGTGGGCTGGGAAAGGCTTTGAACTTCGGATTGGCGAAGTGTTCTTATCCGCTTGTGGCTCGTTCGGATAGTGATGATGTGTGCGTGGAGACTCGTTTTGAGAAGCAGGTGAGGTATATGGATGAACATCCTGATGTGTGTGCGATTAGTTCGTATATTGATGAGTTTGAAGAGGATTGGAATAATCCTTCGAGAGTGAAGACCTTGCCTTTGGAGAATGGAGATTTGTATTCAAGAGCAAAGTTGAGGAACCCTTTGAACCACCTTGCAGTTATGATGCGAAAAGAGAATATACTTGAGGTGGGTTCGTACCTTCATCTGCCTTATGCAGAGGATTATTACTTGTGGGTAAGAGCTCTGGCTAATGGTATGAAACTTGGCAATGTGGATGATGTGCTTGTTCATGCTCGTGTGGGTACAGGTATGCTGAAGCGAAGAGGAGATAAAAAACTCATTTATAGCTATCGCGTTTTGTGTGATTATATGTTGGAGCATGGAATGATAGGAAGGTGGAGATATTTGCTGAACATGTGTTCTATTCGTTCCTATGTTTTTATGCCAGTAGCTATGAAAGCTTTGGTTTACAGATATATTTTGCGTTGATTTATATAATATAAGGATAATTCGCAATGTCAGAAGACTTGATATTTAATTTGATTGTTTTTGCTTTTCCGTTTGCAGTGTCATTCGTGTTAAGTATGTATATCCTTCCTCGTATGAGGTTGGTTCTTATGCGAAAGAACAGTTTTACATTGGCAACGGAAGAGCATAAAGAGAAAAATAAATTTATACAACTTGGAGGTGTTCCTTTCTTCCCGTTGTTGGCGGTTTCGTTTTGCACTACTCTCGCCTTGCCTCGTCTGTTTGGATTGGACCATTTGGCTACAGAGGTTGAGTACAGTTCAATGCGTATATTGCAAATCATTGTGGGACTTTCCATTATGTATATTGTCGGGATAAAGGATGACCTAAATGGTACAAGTACAAAGAATCTTTTCTTGAGTATTCTTTTTGTATCTGCCATGTTCCCTGCTTCTGGATTGTGGATTAACGATTTGCATGGATTATTTGGTGTGCATGAAATTCCAATGTGGATAGGTATGCCATTGACCGTGATTATTTCAATATACCTCACAGAAGTTTATAAGTTGCTTGGTGGCATAGATGGTTTGGAAAGTGGAATATCGGTTATTGCGCTCTCTGTATTCATCGTGTTCAGCTGCTGGAAGGGATTCATTTTGGCAGGTATAGTGTCAAGTGCGTTGCTGGGTATAGTGTTGCCTTATTGGGGAATGAAAATATGGAGCAAAGGGTGTAGAAAGACCATTCTTGGAAGTTCTGCCAGTTATGTCTTGGGGTACGTCACTGCTTATTTGACTATTGGCTTGTCTCGCCAGGGTGGTGGCAAATTTCCTGATGGCATGCTTATAATATGCTTTAGTGTGGTAATGCTTCCTGCTATTGACATCTTGCGTGTGTTGCGAAGTCGATTGAATGACTCTCGTGCGCTTCTCGTTGCGGACAAGAACCAAATCAACCATAAGCTTATTAGAACTGGTATGGGGCGCAACTGGGTAATAGTAAGCATACTTTGTCTCAGTCTTTTTGCAGTAGGTTTGACTTGCCTATTATTATATATAGGTGTAGGACTGACTCTGATACTGATTGCAGACTTGGCATTCTATGTTTTAATGCATATGCTCTTGAACTATTTTATCCATAAGGCAGAAAACAAGGCATATCACAGAACGTGGAACAAGGTGTATGGAGAAGAGGCATGGAATGCTGATATACCAGAAGGCACTCTGTTGAAGAAACAGATGACTTACGGTACTATGGGGCTTCCTCCTCATATCATAGAAGGCAATGATATAACTTTTATTCCTGATGGAATGAATGCTGTTGAGTGTGTAATAAAGAGGGTGTTTGACCTTGTAGTCTCAGGATGTTGTTTGGTTGTATTCTCTCCATTGTTCTTGTTGAGTTATATAATGATTAAGTTGGATGATCATGGCCCTGCTATTTATCGTCAGGAACGCATAGGTCGTTTTGGACGCCCCTTTTATATTCTGAAGTATCGCTCTATGAGGATGGATGCTGAAAAGTTTGGACCTGCGTTGAGTCATGCTGGTGGAGACGATGATCCTCGATTGACAAAAGTCGGAAAGTTTCTACGCGCTCATCATTTAGATGAATTGCCTCAGTTGTGGAATGTTTTTAAGGGAGAGATGTCGTTGATTGGTTATAGACCAGAACGAAAGTTCTACATAGATCAGATAATGCAGATTGATCCTCGATATGCTTTCCTATACCAGATACGCCCTGGAGTGACATCTTATGCTACTCTCTACAATGGATATACTGACACGATGGAAAAGATGCAGCGCAGATTGGAGTTGGACCTTTATTATCTTGGACATCGTTCTTGGTGGTTGGACATGAAGGTCCTGTTGTTTACTTTCCTTAATATTGTTAAAGGAAAGAAATTTTAAGTCTATTTGAGAGGTTTTTGTAATTAAAACACAAGAAAATGCTATGATAATACAAGTGAAGCGATAGTTTTTCGTTAAAATATTTGGCGAGTATCATAATAAAACTTAAATTTGCAGTGAAATCTCAAGTTATTGGGGTTTCACTGCGTTTTTTATTAAACCAAAATTTAATCTAAACTATTTAATTAACCTAACAATGGATTGCATTAATCTTAAAGGAAGAGCTATCGCGATGGTATGTGCGATGCTGTTCTGCGTTGTTTCGTTTGCACAAAAGACTGTCACCGGTCATGTAAAAGATGCTTCTGGTGATGTCATTGGTGCAAGCGTGCTCGTCAAGGGTACTACTAATGGTGCTGCTACGGATGTTCGCGGTAACTTTACTATTAGTGGAGTAAAAAACTCAGATGTTCTCGTCGTTAGCTACATGGGCTACAAGACACAGAACGTTTCTGTAGGTTCAAGAAACAGAATTGAGGTCACTCTCGAAGAGGATGGCCAGATGCTTGAAGAAGTAGTAGCAGTTGGTTACGGTGTGATGAAGAAGACAGACGTAACAGGTGCTATGGTTCGTGTAGGCGAAAAGGAACTCCGTGCAATGCCTGTACGCGATGCCCTCGAAGGTATGCAGGGTAAGGCTGCCGGTGTGGATATCACATCAAGCCAGCGTCCTGGTGAAATCGGTGGTATCAGTATTCGTGGTATTCGTTCGCTCAATGCTGCTCAGGGACCTCTCTATGTTGTAGATGGTATGGTAATGCAGAACGATCAGGCTATCGCTTCTATCAACCCTGCTGATATCGAGTCTATCGACATCTTGAAGGATGCCAGTGCAACAGCTATCTACGGTTCGCGTGGTGCTAACGGTGTTGTTCTCATCACTACAAAGCGCGGTACTGCTGGTAAGGTTGCTCTTAGCTATTCAGGTTCTGTACGCTTCGACTGGCTCTCACAGGTAGGTGAGCTCATGTCTGCATCAGAATGGCTCGACTATGCTCGTCTCGCTAAGTTGACAATGGGTCAGTATAAGTCTGAAATTGGTGCTAATGGTGCTGTCGTTCCTGTTATGGCACAGGACCAGGGTATCTGGGGCTCACAGATTGACTCATGGAACCAGATTGCTCAGGCTTACGATGCAAATGGTAGATATGACGCTTCGAAGGTTGGCGGTTATGACTGGGCAAACGAAGGCAAGCGCACAGGTATTACTAACGAACATAACATCAATGTATCTGGTGGTACTGATAAGTTCAATGGTTATGCATCATTCGGTTATCTCGATACTAAGGGTGTACAGCCAGGTCAGGAATATACTCGTTACACTGCTAAGGTAAGCTTCGATGCTGAACCTCTTCCATACTTCAAGATGGGTGCAAACATCAACGCTTCATTCCGTGATCAGGATTATGGCTATAGCTTCACTAAGTCTGTAACTGGTGCTGGTGACTACTACAATGCCCTCACAGGTATGCTCCCTTGGACAGTTCCATTCGCTGCTGATGGTTCGTATATCCGCAACCCTGCTGCAGGTGATGTAAATATCATCAACCCAATCAACGAGCTCAACTATACTGTTAACAACCGTAAGAACTATCAGTTCAGTGGTAGCTTCTACGGACAGCTCGACTTCGGTAAGATGTGGTCTCCACTTCAGGGTCTCCGCTATCGCATCCAGTTCGGTCCTGAATTCCGCTTCGGCGAGTTCGGTACATTCAATAATAAGAACGGTATCAATGGTGATGGTAACAACAAGACTTCTTGGAATCACAACACATATCGTTCTTGGACTCTTGACAACCTCGTTTACTACGATCGTACATTCGGTTCACATAAGCTTGGTTTGACTCTCATGCAGAGTGCTTCGGCTTACCATTTCGACTATGCTAACACAAGTGCTTCTAATGTTGCAATGGAAAGCGAACTCTGGTACAACTTGAAGTCAAGTCTTAATTATGACCTCGGTACTGGTCTCAGCGAAACTCAGATGACATCTTATATGGCACGCATCAACTACGGTTTCATGGACAAGTATCTCCTCACAGCATCTGTTCGTTGGGATGGTAGCTCAGTTCTTTCTCCAGGTCACAAGTGGGCAACATTCCCATCAGTAGCACTTGGTTGGCGTATCGACCGTGAAAAGTTCATGCAGAACCAGAATGTTGTTAGTCAGTTGAAGCTTCGTGCAGGTGTCGGTGTTACAGGTAACTCTGCAATCCGTGCATATGATACTAAGGGTGCTATCCAGGGACTCTACTACCAGTGGGGTAAGGACGTTGCTCTCGGTTATGTAGGTTCAGATGCTTCTGCTAAGACTCCTAACATGATGGCTAACCAGAACCTTGGTTGGGAGCGCACTACTCAGTGGAACGTCGGTCTCGACTATGGTTTCCTCAACAACCGTATTAATGGTAACATCGATGCTTATACTACTCGTACAAACGACCTCCTCATGCGAATGACTATTCCTTCGCTTACAGGTTATACTTCTACAATGGCTAACGTTGGTAAGACTTCTGGTTGGGGTATTGACTTCCAGCTCAACGCAACTGCGATTGATACTCGTACCTTCAAGTGGAACCTTGGTCTTACATGGTCTCTCGACCGTTCAAAGATTGTTGAACTTGCAAACGGTAATACAGAAGACGTAAACAACCGTTGGTTCGTAGGTAAGGAAATCGGTGTATTCTATGACTATGTATATGATGGTATCTGGAAGACTGGTGAAAAGTACAATGTAGTTGATGCTAACGGCGAATCTCATTCTTATACTGCAGAAGACTACAATCGTAAGACTGGTCACATCCGTGTTCAGGACCTCAATGGTGATGGCAAGATCGATCCTAATGATGACCGTATGATCGTAGGTTCTATCCGTCCACGTTGGTCAGGTGGTCTTACTTCACAGTTCACATACAAGAATTGGGATCTCTCATTCTTCCTCTTCTCTCGTTGGGGCTTCACAGTTCCTGCAGGTGCTGCTAACCTTGATGGTCGCTATATGCAGCGCAAGATTGACTACTTCGTACCACAGTACAACGAAGATGCTGAATACTATTTGCCAGGTATCAATGGTGAATCAGCAGATACTTACCAGGGTTCTATGAACTATCAGGACGGTTCGTTCATCAAGGTTCGTAATATCAACCTCGGTTACACATTCAACAAGAAGCAGCTCGGTCGCACAGGTCTCAGCAACGTGAAGATTTATGCTCAGGTAATGAATCCATTCTCTATCTACCGTGCAACTAAGTGGTTGGATACAGACCTCATGTCTTACGACAACAATGCAACAAACTTCGGTTCAATGACTACAACTCGTTCATTCGTTGTAGGTCTCAAGGTTGATTTCGATTCTGGTGCAACAAAGAAGGCAGAACCAGTAGCTCCACGTATCATTGAGAAGGAAGTGGTTAAGGAAGTTCCAGTAGTTAAGGAAGTGGTTAAGGAAGTTGTTAAGGAAGGCAATCCTAACACTTATGTAGTTACATTCCCAGTTAACTCTTCTGAAATCATTAACAAGGCAGAGGTTGATGGCATCGCTAAGGGTTCTACAGTTGAAATCGTAGCATACGCTTCTCCAGAAGGTAATGCTGACGCTAATGTGGCTCTCTCACAGCGCCGTGCTGATGCTGTTGCTGAGTACCTCAAGGCTCGTGGTGTGAATGTAGTTCGCATTACTGCTAAGGGAGCTGATACAGAACATGCTAACCGTATTGCAATCGTTACTGTAAAATAATAATGGTTGATTTCGAACAAAATAAACAAGAACTATCATGAAAGTAAATAAATTTATATATGGTGCGTTGATGCTCGCTACTGCAGGTGCGACTTTCACATCTTGTAAGGAGAGCTTCCTCGACGAGGTTCAGATCAATGCTCAGGATACCGACTACTTCAAGACTAAGAGCGGTATCGATGATATGATTACAGGTGCGTACTCTATCTTTAAGTTCCGTACCAACTATTCTTGGGGTTATGGTCTCTACAATCTCGGTATCGATGAATATACAGATGCCAACAATGAGGTTCAGCCAATGAACGGATATACAACTCTTACACCAGGTGAAGGTACTTATGTTCCACAGCTTTGGGATAATATGTATAACCGTATTGAAACTGTCAATCAAGCACTCTCATACATCGACAATGCTTACAAGGGTATTGATGGTTACAGCACTCGTAAGGGTGAGGCATTCTTTATCCGCGGTTATGGTTACTTCGAACTCGTAAAGATTTATGGAGCTGTTCCTTTGAAGCTTACTCCTTCTACAACTGCAGAGACTTACTTCGTTCGCAGTTCAGAAGAAGAATGCTACAATCAGATTATTGCAGACCTCGATTCTGCATATAAGTATCTTCCTGAAACTGCTTCACAGACTGGTCGTTTGACAAAGTCTGCTGCTGCTCACTTCCTCGCTAAGGCTCACTTGTTCCGTGCCAGTGAACTCTACTCTAAGTGGAACGCTAAGTACGTGGACGCTGACCTTAAGGCAGTAATCGATAATGCAGATATAGTTTTGGCTAAACACAAAATCTGCGACAACTTCGAAGAGCTCTGGGATTACAAGGAGGCTGATGGTGCAAATGAGAAGGTTCCAGAAATCATCCTCGCTGGACAGTTCTCTGCTGATGAGGCTACATGGGGTCGTTTCGGTAGTCAGGCTCACCTCGCATTCCCTTGTGTATATCAGGATATGGCAGGTACAAAGCGTGATATCTCTGGTGACCGTGAGTTCTGTTATCTCCGTACTACAAACTACACTCTTGATGTTTATGACCGTGTAAACGACTCTCGTTTCTGGAAGACATTCATCACAGTCTATGGTTGTAACTCAACAGCAAATGCTCCTAAATATACAGAAGGTCAGGCTGCTAAAGCTCAGCTTCCTGCTGGCGCAAGTGTTGGCGATCCTCGTTTCGTAGGTGGTGATGCTGCTATTCGTTACATCGTTAATGATGCAGGTGACAATGACTACAAGGATATGGGTACTGGTGAAGCAGAGGTTTCTGTTAATGGTGTAATGCAGGCTCCTCATACATTCGTTCGCTACTTCGCTGGTGAAGCTCAGAACTGGGTAACTGGTCATGGTAACTATGGTAACTATGCTCAGAAGAAGCGTTTTGTGGCTAATGGTAAGCATCGTGATGGTTACCGCAATGCTATTGCAAGCCAGTTCGGTACTCGTGACTTCATTCTCGCTCGCTCAGCTGAGGATATCCTCATGAAGGCAGAAGCATTGGCACGCCAGAAAAAATATCAAGAGGCAGTCAACGTACTCGATGAACTTCGTGGACGTGCTGCATACGCAGACGGTGAAAGCCGTACAATCCATAAGGATGGTGGTCAGGCTTACCTCAACAACCCATATTGCTCAGGCAAGGGTGGTGGCTTCGGTCCTGATGGTGCTATCTTCTCTTATGACAACACATATCTTGAGTCAAACAAGATGGCAGCTGACCCTATGACTTCTACTAAGTCGGCTATGCTCCTCAAAGATGTTGCAGGTATTACAGGTTCTGCTCGTGATAACGCTATCTTCGAAGCTCTCAAGGCAACAGGTGGCGAGATGTTCTCTGGTGATGAGACACACCAGAAGGTGATGAACTTCATCCTCAACGAGCGTACTCGTGAGCTTACAGGTGAATACCTCCGTTGGGAAGACCTTGCACGTTGTCGTCAGCTTGAGGTTCGCCACAAGGCTTTCAATGATGCTGGCGTTCGCAACCAGGGTACATTTGATAAGAATATCCACTACTATCGCCCAATTCCTCAGCACTTCCTCGATGCATGTACTGATGCTAACGGCAAGAACCTCACAGACGAGGCTAAGAAGAATATTCAGAATCCAGGCTACTAATACTTAGTACATACATTATCTCTATATAAAACTTTCGCAGGTTCATCGCCTGCGAAAGTTTTTCTTTTTTAATACAGACTTATCTTTGTTTTTACGAAAAGAAAAGTCATTACGGACTGCTTTTGCGAGTGCTTTTTAATGTTTTTTAAAGAAAATACCAATAAATGTCAAAAAAAGTCCTTAAAAATGTAGGGAGTTTCATTTATTTTATATACTTTTGCCGTACGAATCCAATGAAAAATGAAAAATAAGGTCGAGCAAGAGGGCTTGACAACGCGTGTTAATCCAATCCAATGTATCATACAAATCATTATTTTTTTAATACTTTAATCTTTTAATTACCTACTTATGAAAACAAGATTTTTGTTTTTGATGGCGGTTTGTCTCCTTGCTGTTTCTTCAGCATTTGCGCAAAGCCGTACTATCAAGGGTCAGGTTTTATCCGCAACTGATAACGACGCTCTCATGGGTGCTGCTATCGTTGAAAAGGGTACTTCCAATGGTGTTGTTACAGACGTGAACGGTCGTTTCACAATCAATGTCAACAGCAACGCAACTCTTGTTGTTTCTTACGTTGGTTTCACTACACAGCAGGTAAAGCCAACAAGTTCAAACATCACTATCAAGTTGGTTGAGGATTCAAAGCTTCTCAACGAAGTTGTAGCCGTAGGTTACGGTGTACAGAAGAAGAGTGACTTGACAGGTGCTATCGCTTCTGTAAAGGGTGATGAAATCAGAAACCTCAGCACTACTGATGCTGCTGCTGCTCTTCAGGGTAAGGCTTCTGGTATTCAGATTATCAGCACTGGTGCTCCAGGTGAAGGCGCTGAAATCCGTGTTCGTGGTTATTCATCAAATGGTGATAACCTCAGTCCACTCCTTATCGTTGATGGTCTTCAGGTTGACAACATCCAGTACCTCAACCCACAGGACATCGAGTCTATCGAAGTTCTTAAGGATGCCGCTTCTGCTGCAATCTATGGTGTTCAGGCAGGTAATGGTGTAGTTCTCATCACAACTAAGACTGGTGCTTCTAATGGTGGTCAGGCACAGATCTCTTACGATTTGAAGGCTGCTTACCAGATGCTTGGCAAGAAGGCAGATGTATTCAATGCTCATGACTACATCGAATATCACAACTATCTTGGCGATATCACTCAGGATGACCTTAAGATGAGAAATTATCAGGGTCAGGATACTGACTGGTATGATGAGGTGTTCGGAGGCAGTTGGGCTCTCCAGCATACAATCTCTGCTCAGGGTGGTAATGATAGAGGTCACTTCCTCGCTTCTCTTGGTATTGTAAACAACGATGGTATCGTAAAGGGCAACAAGGATGTTTACAAGCGTCTCAATGCTCAGGTTAATGCTGACTATAAGTTCACTAACTGGTTCAATGTAACAAGCACTACTAATATTGAAAAGTGGGACCGTACAGCTGTAGGCAGAGGTTATGCTTCATTCCTTAACTCTGTTGTTTCTATCGACCCTCTCACTCCTGCATACGTAAACAGAATTGAGGATATGGGTATGAATATGGCAGAACGTTGGAACGACCCAACACTTGCAAATCATGGTAATGTAATGGTTACTCCTGATGGCGGTTGGTATGGTACTTCAAAGTACATTGAAGATGCTACAGGTAACCCACTCGCAATGCGCGACCGTATCAATGCAAAGAACGGTGGTCTCAGTGTACGTGGAACACTTGCTGCTAATCTCACTCCTGTAAAGGGTCTTGTTATCACATCTCGCCTTGGATACCGTATCCATCAGAGCAACTCGCACGACTATCAGACTCCTTACTGGTTGTCATCTATGGCTCACAGTGAAAACTACTCAATCTCTGCAAATAACAACACAAGTTACCGCTACCAGTGGGAAAACTTTGCAAACTATACAAAGACATTTGCTAAGAAGCATAATCTCAACTTGATGGCAGGTATGTCATTCATCAAGGAGCACTGGGATAATATGAGCATTTCTTCTTCAAGCTCAAGCCAGATTCTCCAGGGTGATGGTGCTCCTAACTTCCGTTATATCGACTACCTCACTTCTGATGCTCCACGTACTGTAGGCAATGCTCCAGGCGAGTCTGCTCAGCTTGCTTATTTCGGACGTATCAACTATGACTACGACAATCGTTACTACTTCCAGGCTGTGTTCCGTGCTGATGCATTCGACTCTTCTAAGCTCTCGAAGGAAGCTCGTTGGGGTTACTTCCCATCATTCGCAGCTGGTTGGACTATCAGCAATGAAAAGTTTATCAAGGATAATGTTTCTGAGGATGTACTTTCATTCTTGAAGATTCGTGCTTCATGGGGTCGCAACGGTAACATTGCTAACCTCCGTTCTTACCAGTATTCTTCTACTATTGGTATCGGTGGTTACTACATGTTCAACCCTTCTCTCAACAATGGTACACTCCAGAATGGTGCTATGACATCTGTATTGCCAAACCCTAACCTCAAGTGGGAAACTTCTGAACAGATTGACCTTGGTCTTGATGCTCGTTTCCTCGCTAACCGTTTGACTCTTGGTGTTGACTGGTACAATAAGAACACAAGAGACTTCATCTTTGCTTCTTCTCCACTCCCAGAACTCGGTTACAAGAGCTATACATTCAACTCTGGTCGTATTCTCAACCGTGGTCTTGAAGTAGAACTCGGTTGGAGAGACCATGTGGGCGACTTCCAGTACAGCATCAGCGGTAACATCTCTACTCTCCACAATAAGGTGCTTGAAGTATCAGATGTAGTACCACGTCAGTCAGGTTCTGGTATTAGCGGTTTCAACAACAAGCTCATCCCTATCTTCGAAAAGGATCACAAGCTTTGGTACTTCTATGGTTATAAGTATGCTGGTGTAGATCGTGAAAGTGGTAAACCACTCTTCTACAAGAAGGACGGTACTACTACAAGCGGTCCATCTGATGATGACAAGACAGACCTCGGTTGCGCTATCCCAACATTCACATACGGTGTAACTCTCAACCTCGCTTATAAGGGCTTCGACCTTGCTGTATTCGGTACAGGTGCTGCAGGCAATAAGGTTTACAACCTCATGGTTTCTGCTGACCGTCCAAAGATCAACGGTATCAATACTTACTGGAAGAACTCTTGGGGCAATCCAAATGTAGATAAGGCTACAGCTAAGTATCCTAACATGCAGGAGGTTGCTACTAACTGGGAATTCTTCTCATCTGATGCTGCAATCTTCGATGGCTCATACTTCAAGTTCAAGCAGATTCAGCTTGGTTATACATTCCCATCTAAGCTCACAAAGAAGGCTCTCATAAGCAGTCTCCGCGTTTCAGCTTCTCTTGATGACTTCTTCGTACTCACTAAGTACCCAGGTGCAGACCCTGAAACAACATTCGGTGATAGCAAGTACTCAGCTCGTGGTATTGATAACGGTAACTACCCAACAACAAGAAAGGTTGTACTTGGTGTTAACGTAACATTTGCTGACACAAAAGCTAAAAAGGCTGTTGAAAATGTAACTCCTCAGTACATTGACCGCGAAGTGGTTAAGGAAGTAGTTAAGGAAGTGGTTAAGGAAGTTCCTGGTAAGTCAGAACTCGTTCAGAACACTTACGTAGTTACATTCCCTGTAAACTCAGCAGACATCGTAAATAAGTCTGAGGTTGACGGCATCGCAAAGGGTTCTACAGTTGAAATCGTTGCTTACGCTTCTCCAGAAGGTAATGCAGATGCAAATATCGCTCTCTCTCAGAAGCGTGCAGATGCAGTAGCTGAATATCTTAAGTCTCGTGGCGTTAATGTTGTTCGCATCACTGCTAAGGGTGCTGATACAGAACATGCAAACCGTATTGCAATCGTAACAGTAAAGTAACGATGACTATTTGATGATAAGAATTATTAATTCTCTAAAACGAAGAAAGAAATGAAAAAATACATATTCCCAGTTCTTGCTGCAGCATCAATGGCATTCACTTCATGTAATGACCATCTTGATATTCCGCAGAAAGGTGCAATCGACATCTTCGATTACTACCAGAATGATGGTGACTGCCAGAAAGCCCTCGCTTCGGCTTATGAAGGTTTCTTGATTAACGTCTTCGGACGTACAGAACTCGATGGCGGTCCTGGTATCTATACTCCTGCTCGTGTTTTGGCTAACCATCCAGGTGATGATATCTGCTATGGTGGTGGTAACTATGGTGACCACGAATTTGGTGGTGATATCAATGAGTTCCGTCTCTCTTCTGAGGCAGAAGCAGTAAACTTCCACTACAGAGGTCTCTATCTCTCAGTTTATACTTGTAACTGTGTAATCGATAAGTTCAAGGAAGGAAAGACTGATTTCCAGAAGCAGGCTGTTGCTGAGGCTCGCGTACTTCGTGCTTACGACTACTTCCTCCTTGCATGTTACTGGGGCACACCTCCTATTATTGATGGACTTAAGGAAGGTAACTATGTTCCAACAAACAGTGACCTTCAGGAAAATCCAATGTCTCAGAAGGACATCTTCAACTGGGTGGCTGAGGAATGTTTGACAGCAGTACCTGACCTTATCTCTCGTAATGGAAAAACTGATAAGGATGGTGCAGTTCGTGTAACTAAGGGCTTTGCTAATGCTCTTGCTGGTAAGGCATATCTTTTCGCTGAAAACTGGAAGGCTGCAAAAGATGCGCTTTATGAGGTTATCAAATCTAAGAATTATGATCTTGTTCCTGGTGAAAGATATGCAGACCTCTTCCATGTGGAAGGTGATGGTTGCGAGGAAAAGGTATTCGAATTGAACCTTGAGTTCAACCCTGCTATCTCTGACTGGGGTGGTGCTACTTGGAATGGTGCTATCCACCATTCAACTTGGATGGAAGCAAACTGCTTCAACTGGCGTGCTGGTAACTTTGTTACTAACCCTGGTAAGGCATATTGTGGTATCGACGGTTGGGGCTCAATCGGTGTTCCACAGTGGTTCGGTGATGAGTTCTATAATAATGATGGTGACAAGTCATATCGTCTTAAGGCAACTATCATGCACATTGACGATGCTGTTTACATGACTTCTGGTGTCAAGGGTATGCAGTACAATGATGAGAAACTTCAGAAGATGACAAAAGCAGAATTGGAGAACTCAAAGGAGGTTGGTATCAATGATATCACTCAGGGTCTCTATGGTCAGTCATTCTGGCTTCCATTCAAGAATATCCTTCGCAAGAACGACTGTATGAAGCAGGATGGTTCTGGCTATGGTAATGGTGACAACAACCGTTGGAACAATATCATCGTAATGCGTTATGCTGAGGTTCTCCTCAACTATGCAGAGGCATGTATCATGACTAATGACCTCAATGAGGCTCACACCTATATTAAGGCTATTCAGGATCGTGCAGGTTCTAAGACTAATACCGGTGAGGCAACTATGGATGTACTCAAGAGAGAGAAGTCTTATGAACTTTGGTTCGAAGGTTGCCGTTTCCAGGATGTTCTTCGTTGGAAGGATGCGACAGCTATCGCACGTCTTGAGAAGGCTGGTACAGCTACTCCTCACCTCTTCGACAAACTCTTCCGTGCTCCTAAGAGCGACGATGTAAACATCATCTGGGAACATGGAACAGAGGCTAAGAGCCGCTTCTACATGGTACATACTCACGAAGCAATGGACAATGGTAAGGTTGTTGGTTTCAAGAAGGGCAAGCATGAACTCTTCCCATTCCCTGCTACAGTGGTAATGCAAAACCCAAGCATTCGTCAGAACGCCGGTTATTAATACCTATTTATAATAATAAGAGCGGCTTTGCAAACATGTTTTGCAAAGCTGCTTTTTTGTTCTTTCATTTTCGTGAAAAACATGTTAATGTTATTTCGCAATGCTGAACAACTTTTTCAATCCATAATATATATTTTTTGCCTCTTCATTGCAATTATTATTAAACCTTATTCTTTGTCCGTAACTTTGCATCGTCAAACAGAAAAACAGCGAGAGCAGAGCTAAAAGCATCAAGTATTTAAGCTATGCCGAGTCGTGACGATGTAAGACTTAAAATCAAAAGAAAATAATAACAATTAAAGAAAGAAGATTATGAAGACAAAGATTTTCGCAGCTTTCGTAGCAGCAATGATGACAATTACAATGAGTGCAAGTAACAAGGAGAACAAGACTAATGCTCCACAATTAGATAATGTTCTCCCAGGTGTAACAGTTGTAGCAACAGCAAACCAGAGAACACTCGTGGTTGATGACATGAAGTATGAGTACAATCTCGACGGTTCTGGCAGAGTATCGACTAAGGTTGCATACAAGAAGGATAAGAAGAACGATTGGGCTCCAATCTCTGCCTACTCAGTATTCTATGGTGAAGAAGAGACCATCCTCACTTTTGCAAAGTACAATCCATACACAAAGGTGTTCAACTACAAGCCACAGCAGACAAGATACAATGCTCAGGAATACCCAGAGATTATCCGAGTTCCACAAATAAAGTAAGAATGCGTTATGGATTTAGAAGAATTTATTTTTATCCAGGAGACAGAACGTCAGATGGAAGAGAATAGAAAAAGAATTAGTAACAATTCAAGAAGTGACGATTATGACAACTAAGAGATTAACTAAGGGCTATGATAAGTGCATCAGTGGTGTTTGTTCAGGAATAGCAGACTATCTTGATTTGGATCCAACCCTCGTAAGAATAGGCTATGCAGCCCTCAGCCTGTTCACCGTCGGATTCCCAGGATTGGTGCTCTACATCGTAATGGCATGTGTAATGCCTGGTCCTGAAGCAAGAATTTAGTAACACAAGTAATAATATGTTAAAAGCAGCTTTGCAAAAGAAGTGCAAAGCTGCTTTTGATGTCTAATTAGTAGTATTAGTTACTCAGCAACTATTGTGTATGTTGTTGGGTTTTCTACGACGATTTTTGTAATGTATGAATCTGCATAGTTGTATCCTCCCTTAGTCTGGCAGAATCCGAGATTACCAGCAGATGTCATTGTAACACGGTATCCACCGTCTATTTCTGCAACATTCCATGTGCCATCGCCAGCACCACCTCCACGGAAGTCAATTGGATATTTTGACTTATTGCTGATGTAGAAGTAAACAACGGCACCCTTGTTAAGGTTGCAGATTGCTGCGGAACGAGTTGCATTTACCATACCCATTCCATAGTTCTGACGAAGGATTGTTCCCTTGCCATTATATACATTTGTAACACCTTGGAACGCGAAGGTTCCTGCCATTATGCTAGGAGCTGTGCAAGAATAAATCTTTTGGTATCTTGCGTTGCCAAGTTCCCATGCTGTACCTACATAAGTACCATCATTTATGATGTTGCAGAGATCGCCTGACCAATTCTTGAAGTCAAATGTAGTGGTCTTTACTGTGTTGAGAGATACACGCTCAAGTTTGATTGCACCGAAAGCTAACCATGTGTAACTGAAACTAACAGGACATCCAATTGTTATATTAATGCTTCCGTTGTCATTTGGAACATAAGCATATATTACGTTTGAATACTTTCCTGCATTAAACTTGTTATTTGCTTCGTTTCGCGAATTTGGGTTGCTTGTGTTGTCGCGATCGCTTGCCCAGTCTTTGATCTGCACTTGATTGTTTCCAAACTGTATGTATGCTACAGACATATGAAGGTCTGGATTGTTGTTGAGATCCCAGTATGCACCCTGTCGGTAGAGAGCAGGTAATGTGAGACGATAAAGTCCTTTCTTCAGTCCTGAAGCAGTCTGTGTGAGGTTTGCTGTGCCTTGATACACTTCATAGACATTGTATGAAGCAGACAGTCCAAAGGTTCTGTTGGCAATTTTACTTGTACAATCCTCTACAACTGGGATTTTGCTCATAAGTGAGTAGCTACTTACAGGTATGCCAGCCTGAGATGCAGCCTGAATGGCTGCTTTCTGTTTGCGATTTTCAATGATGGCGTCACGTTCTGCAGTAGTGAGAATTTTCCAGTATGAGTTGCGTATGTCTGGACAATTAGAGTTACATGCGTTGTTTGCCACACGGTTTCCATTTGCCGTATTGATGTACAGATTTCCGTCATCAGCAGGATTTGTTGTGTTGTAGAATGTGTAGGTGTCTGCGATATTTGCCACTGTGTTCACCGTATAGTATGTAGCTGAGCTTTGTTCGCCAGTCGCATTTGTCCAATATTTGCCGTTATAGTATTTACCATTGTCAACTTGCATAAGAGCATAGGCACTACCGTTTGATTTGAATGTGAATGGGATGCCAAAGTTGTCAACGTATGCTTCGTTTCCGTTGCGGCTTAAGAACTTGTCTTGAAGTGTATTGTAGATGTAGAAGGTCTTATCTGCAAGTTCAATTGATGGTTCATTTTCGTTTACTATATAACGTGAGTTGCCAATATGTAGATAATATTTGCCTTTCTTAGTATATAAGTGAGAAATAGAACCATTCTTACCATTAGGAATTTCGATTACTATGTCATCAAGTTCACCTTCAATAATGTTGCCGAGTGTGCCTAGTTCGTATTCTCCTGCTGCGAGTGTTCCATTTGCTCGGAATTCGAAAATAGGTGCAGAGTACTTTGGACCATATTTCCATGTACGCTTGCGTATGTTCAAGTTTGTGATGTTGAGTTTATCACCATTAGCGTTATTACTTCCGTTGATATCAATGGAAATTCTTGCTCCTTCCTTAATGTTAAGGTCTCCTACAGACATATGACCATATCCGTTGTCATTTGGGACAGGTACGCTCATTTCATGGTTCATGATGTAAAGAGCAGAGCCATATTCCATCTCGATTGATTTGTATGAACTGGTTGAACCTGCAAGTGAGCATCCAAGGAAGAGTTCTGTATGGATATTTGCCCAAATAGGGCTTTTTGTGATACTTCCGCCTGTTACAAGTGCACCGCCCCAAACATCAGTCTTGCCAGAATGAGAGTGTGTGGCATAAGGCAAAACGGCTGCAGCTTCACCTTGTTTTGATACGTTTGTTGAACCGGAAAGGTTAGAGCCTGTAAGTATTATGCGATCCCATGTATGCTTTGACTCTGAATAGTTAACTTGGTCGTTACCTTCTATAGTGATGCGAGAGTTTAAGTAGATTGTTGAAGGCTGAGCATTTGGTGCTATGTTTACCGTGTAAGTACTGCCGTTTCCTGCTGGCATAATGAATACGTCCTTGCCCCCATGGAGTGAGCCACGAATTTCTGAGCCATTGCCGAGAACAGTTCGTCCTGACAACGTGTATGGTGGAGGAGCCTGAGTCAGCCCTTCCAATTCACCAACGAAGAAGCTTGGGTGAGGAGGTTGGTTATAACCTTCGGTCTGCCATACCATTGCCTGGCGATATTGATGATCGTACCAGAGTGATGGAATGCGATGCTCTGTCGGAGTGACTGTTGTGTAAACTCGTATGAAGCGGTTGTCTGCAGATCGTACTACGATTTCCTCGCGCCAGTCTCCAAGTATGTCACCTGTTGCACATGGATTCTTCTTGGTACCGTTGATAGATGCGGTCTCATAATTACCATGACCAGTGTCAAAGATTCGTGCACCAAGTTTGTCAACGAAAAGATAGTTTTCGGAAGCACCAGGGCCATTGATGGTTTCTGAGAGGAGGTCTCCGTCCCAATATATGCGGAAGTTGAGTGCTATTGGATTTGGTGTATTCGTGTTCCAATTGTTTGTCATCTCTGAGATGGTTGTAGGAGATAATGGGTTCGGTTGAACAAGGCTCAAAGGGATAATTCCCGATTGGGTTGAAGCACCGATACCACCAGGATACTCATTAGTAAAATTACCAGCCATTGCCCTGCCGTCATCGCCTGTTGATGCAGATCGAGCGTAAATCTCACATGTTGCGGCATTGCGATAATTAAATGAAGGCTTTTCCTCGTTGCAGGCAAATGTTTCAAGTCCACGACGGTAAGGGTCGAGGTCTCCCGTATGTGAAGCATCGCCATGTCCGAGACTTGTAGAAGCCATACCGTGAATGCTTGAGTCATTAGTGTGGAAATCGAGAAGCATCGAACCGTAAACGATCTCGTCGCTACCATCAAGGTCAACGTCTGCAATGGAAAAGTTGTGATAACCCTGTGCGTACCAACCTGCATTGTTGTAACTGTGCCATGTATTGCCCACCTTATATAATTTATTAGTGCTCTTATTCACACGATATGCACATGCGTCAATCTTTGTGTATATACCACGCCCAAGGAATATGTATGGGTTAACGCCATCAAAATAAGGTGCGCCCATAAAATATTTGCTTGAACGATGTCCGTAGCTGTCTCCCCAATCGCTTGCTTTACCACGAGCTAAAGGATAAGTTATAACATCGTAGGTCTTACCTGTTCGACCATCGATGTACATGAGCCACTCTTCACCAGCATTTGTAAATGTCATATTAGCCGTGTGGCTTATGCCGCCACGGATGTTTTCGTTTACATTACCAATTGTTTCTGTTGTTCCATCGCTGTGATGAATTACAGTGTTGGCACCACCACGATAGAGAACTTCACATGCTCCGTCTTCATTCCAATCAAATGCTACGGCATCCCATTGCTCATCTGCTGCGTAACAAATATTAGGACCACAGTCAATCCACCAGAGGCGACCGTAATTAATTGAAGACGCATAGCATTCAATCTGACAATACATTTGATAATTGTTTGTCGGGAAAAGGTTGTCTTGGTCTGTTTGGTTCTTGCGCTTTACAAGAAAGTCGATTTTTCCATCTCCGTCAACATCTCCAAGAGCTATGTCGTTGATGGTGTAGTTTGCCATTGCGGAACTTGGATCATTTTGTTTCCATACAGTAACGCCACTGCGTGCCTGAACATTTGACACAGGAATTTCCATGTATTGCTTTGTCCATGTTGATACGGCTGCACTTCGTGTTCCTTCAACTCCATTCTTTACAGGAGCTACAGCGTATGAACTACTGGTAGAACCGCTTACATCAGAATAGTTGGAGGTGTAAAGATTCTGAGCGATAAGTGAACCGTCACGATACAAGTTGTAGTTTACCCCATAGTATTCGTCGGCTTGAATGCGCCAGCTGACGTAAACTCCGGTGTTGACTTTAACCGCAACAACACCTCTGTCAAGAGCATCTGTTTTGCGCTGTGCGGATACCAATAAAGAAACCATCAACATGATGATAATAGATAGCGTTTTCTTCATAGATGTTTGGTTAATTAGTGTTTGGAAATAGTTATAGTTAGAGTTAATTTGTCGCAAAAGTACAAATTTGACTATTTTCTTCCAAATATAATGCGACAAAATGATGCAATTGTTGCATAAAAACATATTATCATGACATAAAATGTGGGAAATGATGTTATTTTATTATTTTGATGACGTTTATTGACGTCGTGGTGTTCCCAAGTGGAGTTGATAGATGTACTGCCTTTATAATCTATTAAATACACACAAAAAAGGGACTCGCTAATAATTAGCAAGTCCCTTTTTTGTGTGTATTTGTGGAGCTGGAGGGGATTGAACCCTCGTCCAAACGAGGAAGCCATATGCTTTCTACATGCTTATCTTGGCCTTCGGTTTTCGTATGTCAGCCAGAACCCAAGCCATCCACTGACATCTTAGCCTCTAAAGTTTCATCATACCCGCAAGGCGAGAGTATGACTATTCCCGAATTTCCTGCACCGCAGATCTGGACGCTTCGGAACAACAGCTTCCAGGGCGATGTCTCGTCCGCCACTCTAAGCAGCGGATAAAGCAGTCCTACTGAACTTCAGACTAAGCAGCGAGAGCGTAAGAAGTTTCGCCAATTAATTGCTCGACAGACTGAGATTATAGTGAGGGCCAGCGACTCACTGCATGCTTACATACCACATCTCCCGCTGTCAAATCCAGTCAGCCCCATTTTGTTGCTATCTGCTTGAAATACAGAATTGTGAGCGAGTGCTACAAATGTGCGTGGGTACAACTTGGGTACATTCGGACAACATAACTGACATTGACCCACGTTTATTTGTCGTATTGCAATGCAAAGGTACAATAATTTTTTGAAATATGATACATTCACAAGTTAATTTTGCCTAATGCCTCACATTTTTGCGCACAATACTACGAAATTGTACCGTTTCAAGGTAATTATTTCTTTTTAGGTGGTAAAACATTCTTGCACGCTGCTAACGCTTCATCGCGTGCCTCTATTGCAAGTTTGTTTATCACGTCCGTGCATTCGTCTATATTCGCCCAAAAGTTGGCACTATCAGTTATAAGGGAGTGAATCACAAGTAACTTATACACCTTTTTCAAATCCTCCCCCATATCAAGCAAGGTACTGGCGATACAATACTCTGTCCGCTCCTTGCCTATTGGCAAATTATCATAATCTTTTCTAATCATCTGTTGGGGTCATTACTACAACCGTTATAGGTTTGCCACAATGCGGACACGTTGTAACCTGTGCACTTGTAGGCTGTTGAGGCTTTTTGTATGGGTCGATAAAGAACTCCCATATTTCACAGCCTATTGCATTGGCTATCTTGTTAAGGGTGTTTGTTGTAATAGATTCAGCGGACACCATTTGTTTAACCGCTGAAAGACTGACCCCCATACGGTTTGCCAGTTCGTTTTGTGATACACCGCGTAAGGTGAGCATTTCTTTAATAAACATCATAGTATAGTATTTACTTTTATAATTTTTGTGCAAAGATAGTATATTCTATGCTAAAATATAGTGTATTCTATACTAAAAAGTGTTAAAAGATAGTATTTTCTATCCAATTAATTTTGTTATGTATAGAAAAAACTATACCTTTGCATCATCGAATTTTGGTATGAAACTTTCAAATACAATTATTATTATGAGTAAATCAGTAAAAGACACCTTACGTCAGATTATGGCACAGGCTTGGCAAATGGTCAAAAGAAACGGTTACACAATGAGTGAGGCTTTGAAATGTGCTTGGCGCAATGCAAAGTTACGCAAGGCAATGGCACAGGGTATCGTTAAATTCTATTTCCAAAAGGTTGACGGTTCTATCCGTGAGGCTTTTGGCACACTTGCAAAGAACTTGATACCTGCAACACAAGGCGAGAGCAACCGCAAGCGCAATGACACTGTACAAACATACTACGATAGTGAAAAATGCGACTGGCGATGCTTCAAGGTTGCAAACCTCATTAGTATTGCATAAATCCCTTTTGCCCTTGTTTGGGGTGTTGTACCCACAATGTACCCAAACAGGGCGATATATAAACCAATAAATCCCCCAATATATGAGAGTGTACGACTATTTCTTATCATACAACGATATGCAAGCAAATAGAATCTATGCAACATTTACAGAGCATCACGAATCAGAGCGCAAGCACTTTGAATCACTTTGTATCTGTCCGTGTTGTAAGGTGTCAACTTTCAACGCAAAATAACTATGAGTGATATTGTACTAATCAAGATAGTGAAAGAGGTCATTTGGCTTCACACACCTGCAAAGGTGCGCAAAATGAGCGTATGCGCCTTTATAGATGAATTGCAAGTTATGGCAAGCAAAATCGGTCTTACTATGACACGCAATGACCTACAGAAAGCAATAATAATAACAAGTAACAAAATAGCATTATGAGCAACAAAAAGAACCTACAGGCTTTAGCGGACACTACCGCACGAAAGAATTGTGAAAACGTCCAGTTTTCAAGCGTGACAAAATCCCTTGTTGAGTGCCTTGCAACACTTGACGATGTAAGAACCGCGATTTTTTTCATTACGGACAATGAGCAATGCGATTACGGTGATTTACTCGCGGACTTTAACTGCGCTATGCGTGAGGCTGAAAACGAGTTAAAGAAAATAATGTCCGCAACTATGATGCACAAGTTAGAGAGTACCGTATTTGTAGAAATGTAAATATATTCACGTTTGTTTGACCGCTTCTGTCCGTGAGGATTGGGGCGGTCTTTTGTTTCTATAGGGTATGAAAAAAGGGAGGGGCGAAAATCGTTGTATCTTTGCAAATAGATGATTCAGAAATACAGATACAAGATTCTTTTACCCACTCCCCAAATTGATAGGCATTGCTTGCAATGTGGTATGACAGGGAGGCAAGACAAATTCCCTGTTGTTTCTATGTGTGCGCCTAATCAACCGTTATGTATTATAGGACGAAATACATCTTTTCCAAGTCTTTTGTACCACTCCCTTTTATATCCGGCAAACTCTTCAAGCATTTGTATTATGCAGGGGATTTCTTCATAAAAGCGAGTAAATGGCTTTTTGTGGTCGTATATTGATTCGTGTATGATGTTGGCTTTTGATAACTCTGTTTCGGATTTGAGCAGGGAGAGCGGTAATAATGGGTTGAGAGGTCTAAACAATGCCACTTGCCTACATTCATTGATGATGTCCGCTTTTGTGTATTCTAACACGGACAAAAGGATTGGTATTTGATTATGTTTGCACCACTCACCGCATTGTATTTCGTAAAATCCAAAAGGGTTCCAGTATTGCAGGGGAACGGCAAAAAATCCCCGATTTTCATTGCTTGACTTAATCACGCACCTTTTGCCCACCTCCCAAGTGTTGCCCAAATATGGGGTTAATGCGGTGTTACGGTCTTGCAGTATGCTAAAGTGAAAACCGAAAATACATTCATCGTACTCACTATTGAAAATATAGTCGTTTTTGAAATCCATAAACTAACGCGCGCGCCTCAACTTTGAATACTTGACATATTAGGCAAAGAGGTTGGCGGTGCGCCTATAAGACACACCACCAAACGACATAATGGCTGGGTTAATAAAAAGATATAAATTAAATAGAATCGCCTTGCTTTGCACCTGCGCGTATGACATCAGCAATCATTTGACCGCCTTTGTTGATTAGTGCTGCATCTTCTGATGTAATGGCATATCCGCAAGCCTGTGCGGTGCGCGCTCTCTGCTGTGCTGCTTCAATGCGTGCGACCTCAACGCGGTGGTCATACTCTGCTTTTGCTTGCTTTGCCTCATCAAGCGTCCAGCCTTGTTCTTGTAGTGCGGTAAGTGCCTTTTCTACGCTACCAGTGTTTTTGAACTCTCTGCGGTACTCTGTCCAGTCAATCCGTCTGTCTGTTGAATAACTCATAATGAATGTTTTTTTGAATGTTAATAATCATTTTCTTGCATAAGACGTTTGAGCGTTTCTTGCTCTGCGTCACTCGGGGTATAATTTCCCCATATACTTTTATTTTGCTTTTTTTCTTCTTCTGCATCGTCTTCCGCTGCAAGTCGGGCAATGAGTTCTGCTGCACCTGTTGTGCGTTGCTGTCTCGCTTCTTCTGAATTAGTGCTAACCGTCCGTGTGCTAAATGCGTTTTGACGATTCGCCCAAGTGGTAAACCTGCGTTTCGTGTCCCAAGTTTTTTCTAACTCATAACGCATCTTTGTACCCGACTTGTTGGGTTCTGTCCAGTAATTATAAAACTCGCGTACCATATCTTTGCCGTACAACTCAACATAGGGTACAAGCGAATTATAAAACTTTTCAGCGCGTTTTTGTAGCGCATCGTCAGATGTCGCGACAATAACACTTACATCGTTAGATGTATTTTTGTCTTTATCATTTTCATTTTCATTATCTTTATGTGTACTTTTGTGCACATTTGTGTACATTTGTGTACTTTTGTGCACATTTGTGTACTTTTCTTTTTTGCGTTGCTCTCGTTCTTCTGCAACTCGCTGCATTGAGGCGCATTTGTCTGCGTACTTTTGTTTATCCAAGTCTATTTGATTGGTAAGCAAAACAAACGTAATGCGTACTCCCTCGCTCTCTATCTCATTCAATATAGCGTCTTTGTCCTCTTCATTGAGAATGTAGCGAAAAAGGGCATCAAGCAACACTCCCTTGTTTTCGTCTGATAGTATCTTAATTGCTGAATACTGCGAACCGTACAAAATCATTGTAGGGTCTTTTGGTGCTCTGCTCATAATCTGTATTATTATGGGTTTGTATTATTTGCGGTCAATCCAGTAGCGTTTGTATTTGCTACCTGTTGCGGTTGTTACCCAAACGTCATCAACCGTAATGCCTTTTTCGCGCAAATCTCTGATAGTGGCGCGAGGGTCACCGATGTGCAAATCATTCATAATGTCAGCAACCGAGTATTTGCCACCACCTGCAAGGTAATTTATCAATGCAACGTGCTTTGCGCTATACGTTTTGCGTTTCATCTGCAACCTCCTTTCTTCATTAAATCGTTCTGTGCCTTGTTGAGCAACTCTTCTGTGCTTGCAACTCTGTTTTGCTCCGCGAATGCAATCATTTCTGTGCGCTTAAACAGGATTCTGCGACCTGTAGGCGAATAGAAGGGGATTTTGTGCGCGTGTGTCAACTGATAAACCTGCGCCTTGCTGATGTGCAAGAACTCTGCTAACTCGTTGGCGGTCATATAAACCGCGCTTGATGTTTCTTTAATAGCGTCCATATTTATTTAATTATTTAATGTTAATAATCTCGTTATGGACATACAAAGTCAGTACCTCTGTTGTCCGATGCAAAGGTACATACTTATTCTTGTAAGATTTGTTTTCTTTTGTTTTGTTTCCTAACCTTTGACCCTAAGGTTAGGAAAAAGGCATTTTGAAAGCAAAAAAAAATCAGTACCTCTGTAGGTTTTGCAAAGGTACTGACTAATTATAATAAGATTTGTTTTGTTTCGTTTTGTTTGCTTACTTAAAATTATAAGTAAGTAAAACGGCTATTTTTGAAGCGAAAAAAGTTCATCAATCTTGTTGGCTGCACTCTTTTGGGCATCCTCAACTATCTTTGCATACACTTGGGTCGTTGCAAGTTTGCGGTGTCCTAATTGCTTGCCTACGACAGCAAGGGGCAAACCATTACTTAACAGAACCGTTGCGACCGTATGCCTTGCGCAATGAAATGTAATCGGGCGGTCTGTAATACCTGCATCTTGCAACCATTTGTGCAATGCCTCGTTTGCATAGTCATTTTTTGGTAATTTGAAAATCAATCCGTCTGTTTCGGATTCATCTGCTACAGGTAATAAGTCAATGGCGATTTGTGGCACATACACCTTTAGGGATTCTTGGGTTTTAATCATTTTGAGTGCTAAATATGTGCCGTTTCTATCATTGTGAAAGTGTGACCGCCTTAATTGTTTGAGGTCAGAGAAACGCAAACCAGTATAGCAACTAAACAAGAATGCCTCTTTAATATGGTGCTTGCCGTGGGTGTATGGTGTATCTATGAGGGTTTGCACCTCGCTTTGCTCTAAATAGTAGCGTGTACCGTCTTTCGGTTTTACCTTTTCGTCTTTATCAAGTGACTGCATAGGGTTTGACGCGATGAGGCTTGCTTTAACCGCCTTATTTAGTACATAAGATAGGTTTCTTTGCAAACGTACTTGGGAGTTCTGGCTAATGTGCAATTTCTTGTGTTTCTTGGGGTCGGGGGAGCGCAAATAATTGAAATCAAGGGCATCACTTTTGAGGTATTCAAGAAAACCCCTGCACCAGTTCAAATCAACCTCCTTAAATGTCACGTTTGCACTCGCGTATGCGGTGATATGCTTTGCCAGTGATTGCAGGCTATAAAAGTACGACCTTTTGTTTTGCGTGCGGTCATATTCGTCTTTTGCCACTTGGTCAACGAATAGAAGCAAACTTGCATTGCTTTTGACCGTAGGGGAGAATCCTGCGTCTGCACGTTCTGCATCAGCATTGAGCGTGTCGCACTTGATGCGTTGCAATCTTATTTTTTCTTCATTCGCTCGTTTGGTCTGCAAATCGTTTTCAAGTTCAAGTATTGCTCCTGTGCTTTTGCGTACAGCCTTGCCACCGCTACGACCGTACAGAACTAACGATACTTTGCCACTTGGTAAGGCTTTGCCGTATAGTGACACCTTGCGCGTACCGTACTTTGTATTATTGAGTTCGTACCCCTCAATAAGTTCGCTTGTTGTTTGATAGAGTTTCTTGCGTGCCATTGCTTTTCTCTGATTCTTAACTATGGCATCATAAGAGGTGTTTTACAAAGTTAGATGCTATCTGTACTTTGCAAACCTGTGATATGCCAATTATGTTGTCCAGTGCAAAGGTACGCAAAAAATCTGATACTTGGGTACATCGTGGGTACAAATTGGGTACATCTTTGTGCGATTTAACAAAGTTTATATAATCTTATAAGAAAATAGAACGGTTTTAAGAATGAGTGTAAAAGGCTTGTTTTCAAAGGTTTTGAATCTACTTTTGAAAATCATATCCAAAAGTGAAAATACAAAAAAAATAGGGTTGACCAGTCAAATCCAGTCAGCCCCGAGGAGTTTAGGTGAAGAAAGCAGCTTCGAAAAGCTGCTTTCTTTTGTGGTACCACCAGGATTCGAACCGGGGACACACGGATTTTCAGTCCGATGCTCTACCAACTGAGCTATGGCACCA
>CALBJW010000009.1 GCA_937893145.1 uncultured Prevotellaceae bacterium
AGGAACATCTCACGAGAGTAGGATGTCTGTTTGCTGGTGATGGAACACTGGAGTTGGAGTCTGACTGTTGATTCTGGCTGCTGATAGTTGCAGACAGGGAATGTGAAGCGTCCGATGAGGACTGAGTCGGTTGTCTCGCCGTTGTTGGTAACCTCAGTGTTGAATGCCTGCTGCTGAGTGTTGCCTTCAGCATCCATGTATGTGAGTGTTGCCTTGAACTTGTTCTTCTTTGTGTCGCGAGAGTTCTCCATGTACACGGTCTTTGGAAGGATGACTGCCATGATGTCGTATGTGCCAGAGAGTGTGTTCTTTATCTCGTAAGTCACGGTCCAGTTGCTGGTACTCTTTGCTGGTACGATGTCGGCATATCCATGTCCGGAGATGTTGTCGTCGTTTACGGAACGATAGTTGATGGTACAGTCCTTGCGGTCAACGATACCTGCTTCGCGTTCACCCTCTGCTACCACATGGTGGAAGTAGAGGTCCTTAGTTGTGAAAGGCCACTCGTTGATGCGATAGATGTAACCATTTGAACAGAGAAGGCTGTCCTTGATGTTTGCTGGGTCGAGGAGTCCTCCCTTCTCGTGAGGGTTGTAGTACACATGGTATGGGTACTCCATTCTGCTGAACGATGTGGAGAAGATAGAGTCCTGCTCGGAGCGTTGGCGATTGCGGTTGTAGATGAGGTCGCGTGTGAGTGCTACATTTGTCCAATATTCAGAGATGGAGTCGCCCTTCTCGATAGGGGCGAAGTTGTAGTACTTCTTTGCCACGTTGTAAACGCCCTCCCATGTCTGCTTGTCTGGAACGAGCATCAAGAAGGTTGAGTCCTCAGAGTTGATGTAGTCGAGCACACGGAAAAGTGCGTTCTCCTTAATCATCACTGAGTCGGAATAAATCTTCTGTCCATCAATCACATCGGACTGGATAGAATGTTCCTCATCGAGACGCTCGCGTTCGAAGTGAGTGAGGAACGAACCGAGGTGAGAGAATTCATCCATCGAGGTGAGTCCTTCGTAGATGTTATAGATGTATGGAGCATCATCGTGCATTACATGGAGCAGACCGTTGTTGGCAGGAAGGTTGTACTTGCCTTCAATGACCTTGCTGTTGTGAAGGGCGGATGGGTTCAGATGGAGAGTCTTGTTGTTGAACATCTTCACAATCTCTGATGTGTTGGTATTCATGTTGTAGAGGTTGTGAGCGATGTGGTTGGCTACGAAGTGCTGTCCAACAGTTGAGTCACCCTTCTGTGTTCTGCAAAGGTCGAGGAGAGAGTCCTTGTTGAAGGTTCCGTTGACTGGTGCCCATACGGTGAGTGCCTGGTCGGCATCGAGGAGGTCGGCGTATGTCACAGGAGTGGTGTGGTTGTTGTTATAGATATGTGTAGCCTTGATTACTTCGAGGAAATCGCTAAGCTGAGGGTTGCTTTCCACAAGTTCCAGAAGCGACTCTGTGCCGTTGGCTGTAGTCTGGTCGTAGTGCTCGTTCCAAGCATCGGAACAGCTTCCTAAAGTGAAGAGTGATGGGAGAAGAAGTCCTGAGAGGAGCATCATTCCCGCACTTTTCATTTTTGTATGTTTGATATTGTTAAACATATTTGCCAAATACTTATTAGTAAGGTGTGATTAATGAGTATCTTCTGCTTCAAGACCTGCATACACAGACTTTGGACAGAATTCGAAGTAGTTGATAGGGAGCTCTGCCTCTGCATTCTCGAGAACGAGCTTGATGCGAAGCCAGTACTCTTTGTTAGGGTCGAGAGCCTGTGTGGTAAGAATCTTGCGGAACTTACCGTTGTTGTCACGAAGGTTGTTTGAACCGCCCTGGTTCCATGAGTCCATGTCCTTCATGATGCCACGGTTGTGCATACCCTTGTCGATAGCTCGGTTCTGCTCTTCATCATCAACATCTGCAACCCAACCGATGGTAGGGTCGCCACCCCAGATACGGAAGTCGATAGGGAGTCCCATAGGCTGCATGTTGTCCTTTTCACCGAAGTAAATCTGTACTACACCTCGGTCGTTACCCGAACCGTATGCGAAACGAATCTCGTATGTGTTGGCTGGAACAGGAGGGAGCTTGAATGCTACGTCGAACTGGCCGATGAGGTCAACGGCATCTGAATATGTGGCGTTCCAGTTGCTACGCTCACGGAAGGTGAGGGTAGGTGTGTGGCCGTGGAAGTCCCATCCCTCAACCTGCTTGAAGGCATAGAGGTGCTGACCGTTGGTGTTACCACGAGCACCTGCGTTGAGGAACTCAGGAGAGAGCGATACCACGTTCCAGCGAATACGGTCGTTGAACACGATGTCACGAGTTGTCTTGTCGTATGCCAAAATGTTGTCGATGTAGTGGTAGATACCATTGAGTGCCTGCTGGTTGAGTGTACGCTTTGGCAAACCAGCCGTTTCGAGGTCACTGTCGTGGATAGCCTTCATCTCGGTTGGTGTGTAAACCTTAACACCTCTCACGCTGTATCTCTTTCCAACGCCCTTGTGGTTGATGAAGAGACCTTCGGATGGTGCAGACATCTTCATGATTGTGCCTGGCATGAGGGTGGTGTACCAGTCGGTACAGTCGATGAGGTTAGGCATAGAACATGTGGTCTTGTAGTCGATACCACTCTCGGAGATGGTGAAGTCGTTGATGGCACCATAGTAAGGGAGGAGGTGGTATGCGATGAAACGGTTGAGAGGGTTCTTGCGGTTGGTCCACTCATCATCGTATGTTCCAGCATCCTCTGGGTACATTTCGTTGTAGATAGTCTTGGCGTATTCCTTCAGACCTTCGATGTCGTGGATGCCATGTTCTGCAAGAACGCTGTTTGGCTCAACGAGAGCAGTGTAGCGCTTCATGCGGTTCTTCTGGTAGAAACTGAGATATGTGGCACCTGTACGGTGGAATGGCACGCCTTTGTTGATGGAGTCAAGACCACAAGTGTATTTTGTGTCGAGGTACTCGTAAAGGCTGTCCTTCAAACCTGTAAGGGCGAGTGCAGTTGTGAAGATGGAGATGTTTGGGTCTTCAGCCAGAATCTCAGGGAGATATGAGCTTGAAGGCTGAATGATGCGATTGAGGGTGTGAACCACACCGTTCTCAACAGAGTCGTCACGGTTGATGAGCTTTGAAGCCATGTTGATGTAGTACACCAAGTTGCCAGTCACGGAGTCGCTATCGCACGAGAAGGTGAGGAAGCGCTCGTTCATGTTGGTTGTAGGAATGTTGCCATCAACAAGGTCTGGAGTGAAGTATGCCTCTTCCTTGATGATGTGGTTCCATGAGAGTGTGTCGCACTCAGCATCAGTGAGTTCGTCCACACTTGACTTACCGTGTGACTTGAGGTATTCGGTGACTGCTTCGTTGGTTGGAGCGAAGCATGTGTATGAACCGTAGGTTGCCATCATGCCATACAAGCCAGAACGATGGAGAATTTCGGTGAACTGCGAGAACTGTCCTGGACGATTGTCGAGGTAGTCGCTCACCATCTCACCTGTGAATGTCATAAAGTTCTCAGGTGCAGGTTCGTCGGAACAGCTTACGAACGCTTGTGGCACAACCACAAGAGCCATTGCTATGAGGATTGAATATATTCTATTTACTTTCATGACAGATTAATTTCTAATTGTGTTGTCTGTTTTGTATGCAGGATTCTGCTTCAGTTCTGTGTTCTGCTCCAACTCCTTACGAGCGTAAGGCCAGAAGAGAATGTCCTGTGTGGAGAGTTTGACACGGATGGAAGTAGTGTTCTCGTTAAACTTAGGAAGAATCTTTGTGATGAGACGTTCGTTGTCGTTGTGGCGCAAGCTTACGCGAACAAGGTCGAACCAACGCTTGCCTTCAAACATAAGTTCACGCTGGCGTTCATCAAGAACGAGGTCCTCCATCACGTTGAGGTTCTTTGCATAGGTGCTGTATTCAAGCGTGTCGGACGAAGCAATACGCTTGTTGTTGGCACGCTTCCATACTGCTGAAATGCACTCAAACGCCTTGCGGAAGTGGCGATCCTGGTCTTCTGTAATCTGTTCGCCCACGTTGTCACCTGCAAGCATCACCTCTGCCTCAGCACGCATAAGCATAACGTCGGTGAGACGGTAGATAATCCAGTTGGCTGTGCTGCTCGAACGTGTTACTGTAGTGACTGAAGGAGCAGTATTTCCGCTGCTATTTGTGCGGAAGGAAACAGACTGATTAACGTACTTAGAGATGTAAACCTTGTTGTTTGTCTCTGTCATGTTCTCGATGTATCGGCAGTCTGTCTTGGCGAAATAGTCATTGGTGCCGAGGTAGGCATTCGAGTAAAGGTATGAATAAGCACCAATCTGTCCTGTTCTGCTCTGTGAAGAACCGTAGAAAGATGAGATTGTATTGTTCGTTGCGCCTGAGTTGCGTACGAAGATAAGTTCGAAGATAGACTCGAAGGAGTTGCCTTCACCGAATATCTCTGAGTAGGCATTACCAGCATAGTTCTCGTTGCTGCTTGTTGACTCTGAGATGAGAGGGAACTTGCCATAAAGCTCTGTGGTGAGAGTGGTAGGATTACGCTCGTAGTCGTACTCATACTCCTTAATCTTATGGTCGATGATGAGGTCGCAGTTCTCAATCACCTTGTCCCAATCACCCTTCCAGAGGTACATATCTGCAAGGAGTGCGTAACATGCCCAGCGTGTTATGCGACAAGTGTTTTCGATGCTCTTCTCACCGTATGAACGCACAGCGTTGTCCTTCACCTTTTCCACATCATTGATGATGTTGTTGAGCACTTCAGCAAATGGAGTTGCTGGCACGATGTAGTTCTGTGTGTCATCAAGTGATGGTTCTGTTACGTATGGCACATCACGGAATGCACGGATAAGGTAGAAATAGCAAAGTGAACGGATTGTTGTTGCTTCTGCTATTGTTGCATTCAACTCTGCTTCGGTGAAGTTAGGGTCGATGCTCTCTACCATTGGTGCATAGTGTATGACTGTGTTGCAAAGGTTGATTACTTCATAGAAACATTGCCAGTTGGAGTATGTGCTTGTTTCAAGAATGTTCTCCTTGAACACCTGTTGAAGGTCGTTAGGAGTGTTGGCGCCTGTAACCATATTCTCAGAGCGTGCCTCACCCCAGACAATCATGCGTTCGATGCATTTTGAAGACTCAAGACTGGAGTAGCAGGCGTTCAGGACGCTGTAAACATCGGCTTCTTCTGTCCAGTAGTTCTCGAGCACAATCTCGTTTGTTGGCTGGATGGAGAGGAACTTGTCACATGAAGTGAGTGTGCCTCCGCCTATTCCAACAAGTGGGATGGCTACTAAACAGAGTGCCTTTATCTTATTGTATATATTGATGAATTTCATTTTTCTCGTTGTTATATATAAAGATGTGTGGGTTATATATAAATAATGTATGGTCAGCCTCTATTAGAATCCAACTGTGATACCCATTGTCACAGAGCGTGCGTTTGGAGTACGAGCATTATCGGATGATACGCCGTAGCCTCCGTAACCCACTTCTGGGTCGGCACCAGAGTAGCCTGTGATACAGAAGAGGTTGTTGGCACTGATGTAGAAACTAAGTTGTGAGAGTCCCCACGACTTGATTCTCTTTGTGTCGAATGAGTAGCTGAGCTGTGTGTAGTTGAGGCGCATGAACGAACCGTTCTCGATGAAACGGTCGCTACCCAACCAGTTGTAGCCTTCCTTGTAGAGTGCGCGAGGGATGAGTGCTTCATCGCCTTCAACACGCCATCTCCAGTTGACTGCTGTGCTCTGGTTGTTGTTGCTGTACATGTTTTCAGCATTCATGCGGGCACGGTTGATAATCTTGTTTCCAACACGGAAGTTGAACTGATTGTTCCATGACCAGCGACCATACTGAAGCTTGAATCCCCATCCACCTGTAATCTTAGGGAGTGAACTGCCGAGATAAACGATGTCGAGTTCGTTGATGTTACCATCGTGGTTGATGTCTTCATAGATGGCATCACCACCCTTGAACTCGTATGTGTATGCCTTTGTATCGCTATTGTAGTTGAATACCATTGGGATAGTGAAGCCATTCTTGTCAACAACTACATTGCCTTCTGCATCGCGAGCGACAGGAGCATTAGGACCACTTACACCAGGAACCTCTTCTGGAGTGTACTTGGTATATTGGTAAACGCCCTTGTAACGGAAACCGTAGATAGAACCGAACGCATTGAACAACTGAACGCGTGTGAGGTAAGAGCCGTTGTTGTTGTCAAATGGGAGATTGAGGGCATCAAGCACAGTAGGTTCCATCTTTGTGATTTCGTTGCGGTTGTTGGCAAATGTGACATTCACATCTGCTGAGAACTTACCTCTCTTGAAGAGCTGGCGGCCATTGATGTTGAACTCCCAACCCTGGTTCACCATATCACCTACATTCTGATATGCGAGTGCTGTGTAACCTGATGAAGTAGGAATACCGCGATTTGGCATCAAGAGGTCGCTTGTGTGCTGGGTGTATATTTCGAAGTTAGCGGTGAATTTATCGAATACGCCGATATCAAAACCAAGGTTGAATGTCTCTTTCTGTTCCCACTTGAGCGAGCTGAGACGAATGTTGTTTGGTGTGACAGAAGCGTTTTGATTGTATGCAACGCCGTTACCGTACTTTGAGAAATAGAGGTATTCGCCATTTGGCTGATTACCTACGATACCCCAACCAGGACGGATAGAGAGCATGTTAATCCACTTCACTCTCTCCATCCAAGGCTCATCAACTACGTTCCAACGAAGTGAGAGAGCTGGGAAGTTACCCCAACGGCTCTTATCACCGAACTTAGTTGAACCGTCTCGACGAACTGTGAAGTCCATGATGTAGCGTCCTTTGAACGCATAGTGTGCCTGGAAGAGAAGGTAAACGCTGCGCCATTGTCCTGCGCTTGTGCCGAGACTGCTTACAATACCATCTGCGATTGGCGACTGAATGCCACCTGAAGGTAAACCCCAAACGGTGCTTGATGTGGTCTTAGAGCTACCATCTGTCATTTCGAACTGAGCCATCGCCATGAACGAATGGTCTTCGCTGTTGAAATGTGGAGTGAATGTCAAGCGGTGCTTTGTGTTGATAGCAGTACTCTTGTGAGCATTTGTTGTTGTCTTGTTGTTATCGGAGCTCGACCATCCTGAAGTGACAAGACTTGAAGGGAAGAATGTGTCGTTGTACTTATTGAAGATGTTGAACACGATACGTCCTTCGTAAGAGAGTTTTGTTCTGCCAGGTTCTGTGCCGAGAAGTTCGTAGAAGAGCTGGAACTCAGGCTGAAGCTGATAGGTTGACTCTCTGTTCTTTGCCTGTTTTGCAAGGGCAACAGGGTTGACATATTTGAACTGGTCGCCCTTCAGTTCTGGCGAACAAGTGCTGAGCATGTGGTAGTAGTCTGGGAGGTCGTTGCCGAATGCATCCTGCTCATAGATAGAGAGGTTAGGCATCTTTTGGTAGGCAATGCTGAGGAGGTCCATATTATTATACTGGTAGTTCTTATGATTATCAGTATAAGTCAAGTTGAAGTTTGTGGCAATCTTGATGCGGTTGCTGACATAGTAGTCGAGTGCAACACGAGTAGTGAAGCGGTCGAGTTTCTGCTCAATAACCGTACCTGTCTGATGGTCGTAACCACCTGCAATGCGGAACTGTGCCTTTTCACCACCACCAGTGATGCTGATGTTGTGCTTCTGAAGCAGACCATTCTTGATTACAGCCTTTCGCCAGTCGGTATTGTTGTTGTACATCTCGTATTCGTTCCACGACTGGTCGTAGTTGAACTCACGAATGTTACTTGCCTGGTCCGAGAGGTTTGGATTGTAGTATGCCTCCTTCATGAGCATTGTATATTTGTCACCATTGAGGAGGTTGATGCCGTGTGGCTGATTAGTGAGGGTGGCACGGTAAGAATATTGTATTCTTGCCTTACCCTTCTGACCACGCTTAGTCTTGATTTCGATGACACCGTTTGCACCTTGTGAACCGAAACGAGCTGTACCGGCAGCATCCTTGAACACTGTGATAGACTCGATATCGTCTGGGTTCACGTTGAGGAGTTCGGCAAACTGTTCTTCGTTGGCGTTAGCATAGTCGAAGTTTGAGTTGTAGTCACTCTCGAACACATTACCATCCACAACGATGAGAGGTTCGCTGCTACCGTTGATAGAGCTTACACCACGAAGGCGCATTGTGGTACCAGAACCGAGGTTACCCGAATTGCTCACGATGTCGAGACCTGCGATACGACCTTGAAGTGCTTCGTCGATACTTGTCATTGCAAGACCTTCGAACTCCTTAGCGTCGATAGACTGGTGAGCCATTGAAATCTCTCGCTCTGGAATAGCAAGACCACTCGACTTGATTGTTCGGTTTGCCTTAACCACAACTTCCTTGAGGTTTGTGTTGCTTTGAAGAACAATCTTGTATGTTGTGCCTTTGATTGGGAGTGTCTTTGGTTGACATCCAACGTATGTAACCTGAATCCTGTCCTTTGGGTTTACGATACGGAAAGAGAAGTTACCGTTGATATCTGTTACGGCATGAGCCACGATACGGTTGTTACCGTCGATTTCCACGACGTTACATCCTGCAAGGACATCAATCTCGTCCATAACCACACCGCGAATCATTGTTCCGGCAGTCTGGGCAGAAGCACTTGTTTTGCCAAGGGCGAAAACAAGAATGATAGCTGCCGTGCGGAGTATATTCTGTATGTTATTTCTTTTCATAATGTTCACGGTTTATTATTTGTACTGAAGTGCGCCATCAATCTGGTGGATAACAGCGTGTGATGATGTATAGATATTGCCAGCGTTGTTAGCATCTCCTGCATCATACTGGTATTCACGAGCCATGATGTTGTAGAGACCATTAGTCTTCACTACCTTGTGTGTTGCTCCCGAACCATCAACGATAGTGATGCCATCGTTATTGACAGTAGTCTTGAGCTTGTAGTATGAGATGACAGGTTTTGTGGACGCTTCCTGCTTCTCAATTCTGTAGGCAGCAGTCTCATACTCACCGCTGTCGTTACCTTCACCGATGAAGAATGAGTTGTCCTGAATGTGGTACTTGATGAAGTCTTCAATCAAGTTAGCCAAACTGTCTGCCTGTTCTGTCTCACCAGCGAGTTCTCTCTTTTCCACATCGTCCCAAGTAGGGAGCTTGCCCGACTTTTGAAGGTCGATGATAGACTGGTTTGTTGGAACATACACAGTATATTTATATGTGTTGAAGAGTGAGATGTTTTCTGTTGGACATCCGTGTTCCTCTGTACCGATGACATGCTTGCGCTCAAGGAACTGGCTCGACTGGAGGAGCTCGTAGAACTCCTTGAACTCTTCATTCTCGCCGAGAATATCAAATACAGACTTCTTTGCAGTCATGATAGGCTCGGAATCCAAGATGTATGTTCTACCGTTACCATCATCCTTTAATTCATCATATACGGCTGTCACCTTGATAGACTTCTCGCCTTCAATCTGCTTGCCACCCTGAACGGTCATGCCGTTCTCGCGTGCACTTGCATTGGCTACCTTAATCATGCTGCCGCCCTTAGTGCGGTAGAAGGTGTTGCCGTCTTCCACATCGCCAATTACGATGTGAGTGTTGAGGATATCCTCAAGACGGTTGGTAATCTGCGAGTATGATGCCTCACCGATAGAGTCGCCCACCAGACCTGTCTCTACATCGTAGTTGTAGATGGCTGCTCTAACCCTGTCGCGTTCGCTCTGAGCTGTAGGCTCATAGTAGAATCTGAAGAGCTGCGTACTTGTCTTTCCGTACGAACAAGGGTCAACGTAGCTTATGAGTGAATTGTTGGAAGGAACGAAGAGACTGTATTGTGTCTGCTGCGAGTTGAGATACACATCATAGCCCAACTGCTCTACTGCCCAGTACAGGATGCTAAGGTTGTCATGGATGAGGGCAGGGAATGTGACAGAGATGTATGCTACAGGGTTGTAAACCTTCTTTGTTATATAGACAGCTCCGTTACAAGCGAATAATACTGAATCTACGGATTCTACTTCAAGTTTGAGTTCATCGTTGGCATCGTTCAATACTGTGTTGAATTTGCTTGGCACACTACCAACGAATGAATTGAGCATGTTCACGTTAATCAGCTTTGAGATGACCTTGTCTGGCACTTTCTCCCAAGTTTCGTAGTAGTCCTTGAGAACCTTACCAGCACCATTTTCCCAGTATTCATCAAGTGCAGTGTTGCTTGGCACGAGCATCACACCCATGTTCTCCTGAAGGGCAACATTCTCTGGTGTAGTGTTGGTTGTGGCAGAATAGAACTGATTCCATCCTGGGTCGAACTTGAGGGTACCATTTACAGGACCTTCATCTGGAGTGATGGTGAGCGCTTCACCATGACGGCTTCTTTCCGAGAAGTAACGCTTCTCATAGAGCGAGTCGATGTTTGTTCCGTAGATACGGTTGTATTCCTTTGTCTGGAAGTCGCCTGCATAGTAAGGAGCGCAGAAACGGTTCAGCAGTTTCGAGTACGCTGATGTTTCTGGAGTGTTGGCGATGAGGTCTGCCATGTTTGGAAGTGGAGTGATGACCTCTGCCATCTTATGAACGAAACCATTCGAACACTTGATGTTCTGAACTTCCATCTTCACACCGTTCACATCGGCATCACCTGGCATTCTGTCGTAGGTGTAGTTGTTGAGGAAGTTGCAGTCTTGGTTTGTGATGAGTTTGTTGTTGAGGAAAGTCTCAATGAGGTGAATCATTGGAGGAGCAGTGATGTCGTTCATACATACGATGCTTCCGCGATCCTTGTATCTCTTCCAGTAGATGTTGTCAGGCATGTCCGCAGCCTTCAATACTGGTACAGAGTCGTATTCACTTGTTGCTGTGAATCGGCGCATACAGTCACCTTCAGTAGGACCTTCACTACTTGAGAGGTATGCCACCTGACAAGAGTTGTTAATCATGCTACCGAAGAGGAGCAATTTCTTCTGCGACTTTGTGAGTTCGTTGTACGACTTCACGCCCCAGTTGTTCTTCTTGAAGAAGCGTTCAAAAGCAGCATCATCCGCTACGAACAGAGTCTTACTACCAGTCTTGGCAAGAACCTCTGCATAGCCGAGGTCGTCAATCAGTCGAACCGTGTTTGTGTAATTGCCTTCTTCTTGCAGGTAATCGTAGATGCTCGAGCCCAACCAACTTGGATCTTGTTTTGCCAAGTCGTAGCCCTCACATGCCGACAATCCTCCAGCGGCAATCAGTGCTATGCCTATCCATTTGAATAGTCTTGCACGGTGATTAGGTTTTAGTTTCATGTTGTTGTTAATATTTTAGTTTTTATTTATTTTTCCGAGTCTTTATGTTCAAAATACAGGTTAGTGCATTAATTCACGATGCAAATATAGTTATTTTTCTTTAAACATTATTTATTTTTATGTTACATGGACTTTTTTGTGTGTTACAATAAATGCTCCGATGCTGAGTGACAATACTTTATATTTGAAGTCCTGCACCGCCATAAAACAGAAAACGTCCGTATGTTTGGGGTAAAACATACGGACGAATGAGGTAAAACTTCCTGTAGTATGAGCTCAATCTTGCGGAAGAATGAGTTCAGTCTTGCGGTCGAATGAGTTCAATCTTGCGGAAGACTTTATGCGTTCTTATAATACTTTCTTGAAGCGCTGAATGAAGTCGGCTGCCTGTTCCATAGAGAGACAGAGAGGAGGGAGCAAACGGATGACATTTGTGCCGCTGCAACCTGTGAAGCAGTGCTGCTCCTTTATGAGGCGAGTGCGTGGCTCCTTATATGGGATATCGAGTTCGATACCAATCATGAGACCTTCACCGCGAACATCGATGACATGAGGAAGATTGCCTGCCTTCATCTCTGATGTGAGTGTGTCGATGAGGTACTTGCCCACTTTGGCAGCATTCTCTACGAGACCTTCATTCTCGATGATGTCGAGTACTGCGAGGGCACCAGCACAACCGAGGTGATTGCCTCCGAAGGTAGTGCCGAGCTGACCATAGATAGGAGTGAACTTAGGAGAGATGAGTACGCCACCCATAGGGAAACCATTGCAGATACCCTTAGCCACTGTAATCATGTCTGGCTGAACACTGAGATGCTGATGTGCGAAGAACTTACCCGAACGACCGTAGCCACACTGGATTTCATCACAGATGAGAACAGTGTTGTGTGCCTCACAAACCTCCTTGAGTTCTTTGAGGAAGTCGGCTTCAACCATGCGAATACCACCTACACCCTGGATGCACTCGATGATACAAGCACATACATCGTCCTTCTCAACTTCTGCCTTCCATGCGTTGATGTCGTTGAGTGGGAGATAAGTCACATGACCATTAGCATTGATAGGAGCGATAATCTTTGGGTTGGCAGTAGCCTCTACTGCGAGTGATGTACGACCGTGGAATGCCTTCTCAAGAGAAAGCACACGAGTGCGGCCATTGTAGAAAGAAGCAAGCTTGAGAGCGTTCTCATTTGCTTCAGCACCTGAGTTGATGAGGAAGAGCTGGTAATCCTCATAACCACAAGCCTTGCCGAGTCGCTTTGCGAGTTCCTTCTGGAGTGGGTTCTGTACTGAGTTTGAGTAGAAACCGAGTTTTGCAACCTGCTTGCTGATAGCTTCTACATAATGTGGATGAGCGTGGCCCACAGAGATTACTGCGTGACCACCGTAGAGGTCGAGGTATTCCTGACCTTCTTCATCCCAGACCTTGCAACCTTGACCTTTGTCGATTGCTATGTCGAATAATGGATATACGTCGAATAGATTCATTGTTAAAATGCACTTGCTTTTAAGTTCAAACCACTCTTCTCATCAATGCCGAACATGATGTTCATGTTCTGTACTGCCTGGCCGACAGCACCCTTGAGGAGGTTGTCAATCATAGATGTCACAACGACTTTCTTGCCGAACACATCTACATGAACGAGAGCCTTGTTTGTGTTTACTACCTGTTTGAGGTCGAGAGCCTTGTCTGAGTAATGAGTGAATGCTGCATCCTTGAAGAAGTCCTTGTAGAGAGCCACGATGTCTTCTGCAGGAACAGCCTTGTCGAGTTTGATGGTCTCAGTACAGAAGATACCACGAGCGAAGTCGCCACGGTAAGGGATGAAATCGACTGTGATGCCTTCTGCCTCAAAACCTTCATCGAGAGTATCAACAACGTGTGGAGCATTTGCTGGCTTCAACTCGTTAAGAGTCTGACAAATCTCGTGAAGATGCTGATGTGTGAAGAGCTTGTATGTAGAGAAGTTGTTGTTGCGCCAAGAGAAATGTGTTGTTGCACCAGGCTTCTGGCCTGCACCAGTAGAACCAGTGATAGCGTTCACTGCGATGTCATTTGTCAAGAGTCCAGCCTTAGCGAGAGGAAGGAGTCCTTCCTGAATACATGTTGCAAAGCAACCAGGGTTAGCAAGATGCTGACAGTTCTTAGTTTCTTCTCTGTGAATTTCAGGGAGACCATACACCCAATCTGTTGGGATACATCCAGTCTCCTCCCCTATAGGGGAGGTTGGGAGGGGTCTCTTTATGCGGAAGTCCTGAGCGAGGTCGATAATCTTCACATTCTCAGGGATAGAGTGTTCCTTCAAGAATGCCTCACTCTTTCCGTGTCCAAAGCAGAAGAATACAACATCAACCTGGTCGAAAGGCATCTCGCTTGAGAACTCCATCTCTGTATCGCCCATCAATCCTTCGTGCACATCATATACCTTATTGCCAGCATTACTCTCTGAGTTGGCAAACACAATCTCCACCTCAGGGTGGTTAAGGAGAAGGCGAATGAGTTCGCCTCCTGTATAACCTGCAGCACCTAATATACCTACTTTAATGCCCCCTCCAACTCCCCCAAGGGGGAGGGTTGCTGTTGGGGTGTTAATAGTTTTCATATTGATTCTTTTATTATTTGAAGAACACCAGTAATATTTCCAAAGACTTCATCATTTGTGAATCGTAGAACCTTAAATCCTTTTTCATTAAGGATTTTAGTTCTTTCTTCATCGCTTGTTTGTTGTTTTGGCAATTGATGATAACCCCCATCTAACTCGATTACTGTTTTTGAAGGTAAGCAGACAAAATCTGCAATGAAATCATCAATTATATGTTGCCTTCTAAAAGGTTTACCTAATGCTCCTTTTTGCAAGAATTTCCACAGATATGCTTCTGCAGGAGTTGGATTTTGCTTATTTTGCTTTGCAAATTCTTTAAGCAAATAATAAACCGCAGCGTTTGAAGTCTCATAAGAATACATAGTGTTCTATCTTTATACTCTTTTGTCTGGTCTCCTCCCCCTTGGGGGAGGTTGGGAGGGGGCTACCTTTCTTCTTCTGGATGTGCCAAATAATATGCACGGAGTGCAGTAGAAGTCACCTTGATGAAGCCCTTGGCATCCTCTGAAGACCAAGCCTTTGCAGTCTCGCCGTATTCGCCGAGCTTGTTCTTCACGAGGTCGTTTGGAGAATCAACACCTACAGTCTGGAAACCGAGAGGACGAAGTTCGAGAGTAACCTCACCAGTCACATTGCGCTGTGAAGAAGCAAGCATAGCCTCGATATCTGCCATAACTGGTTCGAGGTACTGAGACTCGTGGAGGAACATACCGTACCAGTTAGCAACCTGGTCCTTCCAGTACTGCTGCCACTTAGAGAGTGTGTATTTCTCAAGGAAACGGTGAGCGCCGATGATGAGCATTGGAGCTGCTGCCTCAAAACCTACACGACCCTTGATACCGATGATTGTATCACCAACGTGGCAGTCACGACCGATACCGTATGCAGCACCAATCTCCTCTACTGCCTGAATAGCCTCAATCTTGTCTTCGTACTTCTTGCCATTTACTGAGCAGAGTTCACCCTTCTCAAAACCGAGCTTCAAGATTTCTGGACCTTCCTTCACTGGGTGCTTGAGGTAAGCTGTCTCTGGAAGTCCCTGAGTAGAGTCGAGGATTTCACCACCACAGATTGATGTGCCCCAGATACCTACGTTGTAAGAATACTTGAGCTTAGCGAAGTCTGCAGCAAAACCGTTTGCGTTGAGGTAGTCAATCTCTTCCTGACGACTGAGGTTGCCATCACGAGTGAGAGTGATGATTTCAACACCTGGAGCCATCACGAGGAATGTCATATCGAAACGAATCTGGTCGTTACCAGCACCTGTTGAACCGTGTGCGATAGCAGAAGCGCCGATTTCCTTTGCATAGCGTGCGATAGCGAGAGCCTGGAAGATACGCTCTGAGGATACAGAGATAGGGTAGCAGTTGTTACGGAGCACATTACCGTAAACCATATATTTGAGCGACTTAGCATAGTACTCCTGAGTTACATCGAGAGTGACATACTTTGTAGCGCCGAGCTTATAAGCATTTTCTTCGTTAGTCTTGAGCTGCTCTGGCGAGAAACCACCTGTGTTTGCACATGCAGCATATACTTCATAACCTTTTTCCTTTGCAAGATACATTACTGTGTAAGATGTATCCAAGCCGCCTGAGAATGCGACTACAACCTTTTTCTTTTCCATACGGACCTACCCCCTGCCCCTCCCTGTTATGGAGGGGAGTAGAATGTTTTGTGGAGGTGCAATTCTACTTATATTGTTATTATTCTTATTTACGTAAAAAAGCAATTCTAAGCTTGTCCCAGTATCTACTCCTCGCCCTATAGGGAGAGGTCGGGAGAGGGTACTCCCTGCCTCTTCACCATTTCCTTTATGATTTCTGTATAAACCTCGAAAGGTTCTCCCTTATGTTTCTCAGGATCGTAGAGCATACCTGTACAGATGCAGAACTTACGCTCCTTCATCTCGAGGATAGGGTAGTTGACACAACCCTGGCATCCGCGCCAGAATGCTTCATCATCAGTAAGTTGGTTGAAGCTTACAGGCACATATCCGAGTGCGGTGTTCATCTTCATCACGGCATCACCACTTGTGAGAGAGAAAATCTTTGCGTGAGGCCAGCGCACACGGGCAAGGGTGAAGGTGTGGTCCTTGATGCGCTTTGCTATGTCGCGTCCCTGATAGTCGGGATGAACGATGAGTCCAGATGTTGTTACATACGACTTGTTGCCCCAAGTCTCGATGTAACTGAATCCAACAAATGTATCACCAAGTTCGCATTGTTTGCTTGGGTCGAGGGCAAGAACAGCCTTTCCCTCCTTCATCTTTGTGGCAACATAATCGTGGGTACGTTCTGCGATACCAGTGCCGCGCTTCTTGGCTGCTTCGCGGATTGTATCGAGAATCAAGTCAACGTACTTTTCGTGACTTGCATCTGCCACAATAACTTTTATTCCGTCTTCGTAAATCATATTTAATAATGATAACCTACAATTTTATAGTTTCAAACCTGAATAAACAGGTGCTATTCCTTTCAGACTGTCTTCAAGCACTTCTTTGTCAAACCCTTCTTCGAGGGCAAGGAATATGGTATCATCGCCTGCAATCGTTCCGATGACCTCTGGAATGTTAGCGTTATCTATGTCGCTTGCCAGTCCGCTTGCGTATCCTGGTCGGCACTTTATCACAGCCAACTGTCCAGAGATGCGGATGGTCATAAATCCGTTCTGCAGAGCGATGCCTGTGTCGCGATGCTCGCGAACACGCTGATACTTTGGATTGTCTGGCAACATATAGATATTCTTGCCGCTTGGAGCAAATCCCTTCACCACCTTGAGCAGTTTGAGGTCGCGCGAGAGCGACGATTGTGTTAGTCTGTGACCGGTCTTTTCGAGTGCTCTTGCCAGTTCCTCTTGACTACCTATCTCCTCAAGTTGGATGATTTGCTTTATGATGTCAAGTCGAGATTGTCGTGATGTCATATCCGTTTAGTGCATAATTATTCATAAATCGACTGCAAAGATATGGATTTTTTATGATATAATATGCATAATATGCAAAAAATCTTTGCATACCATGCATATTTTATTGTTTTTCTTGCGTAAAAGTGCATAAAGTTGTGGCGCATGTAGGCACAGTATGAAAAATATGTTTTTTGCCTTCAATCCCCCAACATTCTACCAAAATGGTTATAAATGCTTGATTGGCAGAGTAAAAAGGTAGGTAGAGTGTTTCTCAAACACTCTACCAACACTCTACCAACACTCTACCATCATTCTACCATCATTCCACTCTGCCGAGGTAGAGTGTGGGTAGAGTGTTGGTAGAATGTTTGAACAACATTCTACCAGTGCATATGCATTAAGAATCAGTTATTTAATACTAATTTGGTAGAATGTTGGATGTTTGAGCGAAAAAACTCAAAAAATGAAAATGTACTACATACAAATGGGACTGTCCGTGTGGACGGACAACCCCATTTCTTCTTATATTCATGCTTGTCCGTCTGCACGGACTTTTATTAAATAGTAGGAGTAAAGAAGTAAGAACCCGCTTGGTTGTACTTGTTTGTGTTAATTTTCCCCAAAAATAATTAATACAAATCTATCATTCCGTAAAAAGTATGTATATTTGCATTGGTATAATAATTTGGTAGAATAATGTTGTAAGTTATGAAATCTTTATTTGTAACAATTCTTTTGGTGCTTGCCACAACATCTTCTGCATTCGCTCAGACTCCAACTTTCAGAAATCAGGGTTATAAAGGAAGTGTGACATACACTAATCATTGTATTTTGTTTAATGGTTTTGAAACATCGCATGGATATATGTTCAACGAACATCATTATCTCGGAGGCGGTGTAGGTGCATTTGTTCTCGTACCAGTCGATGATTTACCAGCTTTCTTGAAAGTGTATGCAGATTATCATGCATACATCAGAGATAAAAAATCGACTCCTGTCGTAGGTGTAAAACTCGGATTCGCCCATTCCTTCGTTATGGCTCATGGTTCCGATGCTAATGGTATGACATTTATAAATGCAATGAATGTGGAGCCAGGGGTAGCCTGGAGTTGGGGACTCAAATCTGGTTACGGCTTGAAACTCGGTCTCCATGCCGATGCCTATTTGTTCGATTACGACAAGCTTGATATAGCCATATTACCAAAACTCTCATTTAGTTTTGAGTTCTAATGATGTTTGGATTATCATAGTTCTGTCTCTCCCTCGATGAAATTGTCCACAAACATGTGTTCGCCATCCCAGACGGCATAGGTGAACTGGGTGTACCATTCGCCGAGAAGGAGGAGGCGGGTAGTGCGTGAGAGCATGAGGTCGAGTTCGATGTGGCGATGACCAAAGAGGAAGTAGTTGATGGTAGGGTGAGACTTGAGGTAGTCCTTTGCGTAGAGTACAAGACCTTCCTTGTCTTCACCTTGGTATGGAAGTTCGCCATTCGTTTCGGCACTTTCATAGCCCACGAGTCCCTTCACGTTCTCAAAACCAGCATCAACGTCCCTTTGCAAGTGGGAGAGTCTGCTCTTCTTTGCCCATTCAAGTCCGAAGTTCATGAACCAGTGCGGATGAACCATCTTGGCAAGACGCTGGAGAGTCTTGTTGTGGAAACAGGCAAACATAAGCTTGGTCTTCCAATCGTGGTCGCGGTAGTCGAGTCCATCACCGTGAGCAATGTAGAATTCCTTGCCATTAATCTCGCAAGTGAGAGGACCGCGATGCAGAATCACACCACATTCTTCTTCGAGGTAATTGTCCATCCACATGTCGTGGTTGCCCGTGAAATAGTGTACTTCCACACCATTGTCAGTTAGTTCGCTGATTTTTCCGAGAAAACGAGTGAAACCACGAGGTACGACCTCTTTGTATTCAAACCAGAAATCAAACATATCTCCCAACATATACACAGCAGCAGCCTTATCCTTGATTTGGTCAAGGAAATTGACTAATCGGCGTTCTTGAGTTCTTCTATGCTCAAGCGCACGACTACCGAGATGGGCATCTGATATGAAATAGATTTGCTTCATTTACATAAATCCTAAGTCCAGCTTTGCTTCATCGCTCATCATGTCCTTGTTCCACTCAGGTTCAAAGACAACGGCTACATCCACAGAGTGAACGCCATGAATAGATGAAAGCTTCTGGTTGATATCTTCAAGGATGAAATCTGCTGCAGGGCAGTTTGGTGCTGTGAATGTCATGTCGATATTCACATCATAGATGTCCTCACCATCAGGGTGAGACGAGTCGATGACTTCTATCTTGTATATCATGCCGAGGTCCATCACGTTCACCGGAATCTCCGGGTCGAACACGGTCTTCAGCATCTCTACAACCTTATCTTCTATATTCTCTTTTGTTATTTCCATAGGAGGGGCTTCTTACTTCAATCCTGCTTTAAGTGAACGGATTACCGCACTGTTGAAACCTGCGTGGTCGAGTTCGTTGAGACCCTTGATTGTTACACCGCCAGGAGTAGTGACCTTGTCGATAGCCTCTTCTGGATGCCAACCAGTCTCCTTGAGAAGACTTACTGCACCCTGCATGGTCTGGAGAGCAATCATCTTTGCCTGCTGTGGGTAGAAGCCCATCTCCACACCGGCTTCCATCTGGGCGCGGATGTAACGCATAACGTATGCAATACCGCACGAAGCCATCATCATACCAGGACCAACGAGGTTCTCTGTGACTACGAGTGAATCTCCATCAATGTCGTAGAGTGCCTTCACCTTTGCAAGATTCTCGTCCGATGCACATGCGCCCTTAGCGATGAAACTCATTGATGCGCCAAACTCAGCTGCGATGTTTGGAATGACATAGAAATACTGACCATTCTCCTTGCCGAGTTCTGCTGCGAGCTTATCTGTTGTGAAGTTGGCTGCATCGCTCACGACAATCTGATTGTCGAGGTCGAGTGCATCCTTGATTTCCTTCAATACGATAGGCATGAGCCAAGGCTTCACTACTACTACCACGATGTCTGCACCCTTTACTGCTTCAACATTGTCTGTTGTAGTTGTGATGGCAGGATATTTCTCCTTGAAACTTGCGAGGAGTGCCTCGTTCTTGTCTGCTATTGTGATATTCTCAACTTTTCCGCTCTTTGCCCATCCGTGGATGAGTGCACCGCCCATATTGCCGGCACCAATGACTGTTAGATTCATAATTATGTTGTTTTTTGTTTCTTGATTACTAAAAAATGTTGTAACTTTGCCGCAAAGTTAGTGGAAAGTAGTCGGAAGACAAAATAATTTTGCACTTTTCTCGTTATTATCTTTAATGAAACGTACATATTTAAATATAATAGCACTTCTCGTGGCACTTTTCGCCTCTCTTATTTGTCCGCTCTCATCAGCAGTGGCACAAACAAGAAAGGTGATGAATCGTCCATACATAGACCAACGCCGTTTCCACTACGGATTTCTTGCTGGAATGCAGATGCAAGACCTTGAATTGGTGCAAAATGGATATACCGACGAGGAAGGAAATCAGTGGAGTGCGGAGAATCCGAACTACGAACCAGGCTTTTGTGTAGGTATTCTCGGCGAAATGTATATTAGCAAACATCTTGCTCTGCGATGCATCCCTACGATGCATTTCGGAACGAAGAACTTCCAGTTCCGCAACAGTCGTGTAACGGAAAACGAGGAAGGTTTTCCAATACACGAGAAGCAGTACCAGAGCATGAAGTCAACCTACATCACAGTTCCTGTTGATGTGAAGTTTTCTGCAGAGCGATTCAACAACTATCGTCCCTACATGATGATGGGTGTTGCACCTGCCCTCGACCTCACGGTGAAGAAAGGTCAGCAGTTGCTCCTCAATCGTTTCGACTGTTATCTCGAGGCGGGTTTGGGTTGCGATTTCTATGCTCCTTGGTTCAAGTTCATTCCGGAAATCAAGTTCTGCTATGGACTTGCCAATATCATCAACAAGAAACGTACAGACCTCACCGATACTTCCAAACTCATCTTCACCGATTCGGTAGAGAAGGGTAGGAGTAAGATGATTGTGATAACGTTTTATTTTGAATAAGAAGAGGACCCTCACCCGACCTCTTCAAGACCCTCACCCGACCTCTCCCTAAAGGGCGAGGAGTAGTTACAAGGACAAGCGGAGCGGAAACTATAAAAACATAAGAAAGCCAGATATGAAATACTCTATAATAATTCCCGTATATAACAGACCTGATGAGGCAGACGAGTTGCTTCAGAGTCTTACTCTGCAGACAGTTAAGGACTTTGAGGTGATAATCGTGGAGGATGGTTCGTCCATTCCTTGTAAGCATATAGCAGACAAGTATGCTGATGTGCTTGATGTCAAGTATTTCTTGAAGGAGAATGGTGGTCCTGGTCCTGCACGCAATTTTGGAGTAAGTCATGCACAAGGCGATTATGTCCTTATCCTCGACTCCGATTGTGTCATTCCTCAAGGCTATCTTGCTGCGGTTGAGGCTGAATTGAAGGCAAATCCTTGCGATGCCTTTGGTGGACCAGATGCTGCGCACGATTCGTTCACTCCCGTTCAAAAGGCAATATCATACTCCATGACCTCGTTCTTCACAACGGGTGGCATTCGTGGAGGAAAGAAGAAGGGTGCGATGGACAAGTTCTATCCTCGTTCGTTCAATATGGGTGTGAAGCGAAGTGTTTACAACGAACTTAACGGTTTCTCGAAGATGCGCTTTGGAGAAGACATTGATTTCAGTTATCGTATCGTTGAGGCTGGTCATCCATCACGTCTTTTCCCGGAAGCTTGGGTGTGGCATAAGCGCAGAACAGACTTCCGCAAATTCTTCAAACAGGTGTTCAACTCGGGTATTGCACGCATCAATCTTGAGAAGCGTCATCCTGGTACAATGAAACTTGTTCACATGCTCCCAATGGTATTTACCGTTGGAGTCATCGGACTTGTTCTCTTGGCTATAATCGCTGCGATATTTATTCCGGAATATTGTTGGATTCCACTCCTTCCACTCTTGCTCTATGCACTCCTTATCTTTATTGATTCGAGCAAACAAAACAAGAGTCTCAAGGTGGGCATCCTTTCCGTTCCAGCAGCTTTCGTTCAGCTTATGGGCTACGGACTTGGCTTCATCAAGGCTTGGTGGCTCCGTTGTGTTCAAGGAAAGGATGAATTTACAGCGTTTGAAAAGAACTTTTATAAATAGCCCCCTCCCAACCTCCACCGGAGGGAGGAGACAAATACCTATAACTTATAACTCATAACTTATAACTTTTAATTATAATTAAACCATGCATTCAGATCCTGCTCAGTGCCTTTATTGCACAAACTCGTACGACAATCTCATGATTAAGATTGCCGACCTCAGTGTATCACGCTTATTCCTTTTCAAGGAACAGACTTATCGTGGACGTTGTCTCGTAGCATATAATGGTCATGTTAACGACCTCAACGAACTCTCAGTAGAGGAACGTAATGCTTTCATGGATGATGTTTGTCGCACTACTGCTGCTATGCAGAAGGCATTTAACCCTGAAAAAATTAACTACGGTGCTTATTCAGACAAGCTTTCGCACCTCCACTTCCACCTCGCTCCTAAGTATGTTGATGGACCAGACTATGGTGGCACATTCCAGATGAACCCAGGCAATGTCTATCTCTCAGATGCTGAATATCAGGAGTTGATTGAAAAGGTTAAGCAGTACTTGTAAATGATGCAATCATCGGGACAGGACATCCCTCGCGACTGTATTGAGACCGCTTACAGTTTCTTCCACCAGAAGCAGCGCATCTATCAGTATTCCACCCTCGACTGGCAGAAGGACGACATCGAATATGCCATTTCGGACTATGTTGACAGCATGAGTCCTCAACTCTATGCGCTCATATCAAATGGGAGAAACGACTATCTGCGCGACCACACTCGTTTCGCAGAAGACATTCTTCATGCGGTCGAGATGATGGAAAAGATGCTTTGATAATACAGAAAACAATATGGAACAAAAAGAATATCTCGCTAAATACGAACAGGACCTCATGCAGCACCTGCTTCGAGTGTTAACGTCGATGGGTTATCTTGACAGACAACTCCTTGAAACTCCCGACATAACAGAGAAATGGGAGGTCGTGGCACCTTCATACATCGCTGATGCAATAAAGGAGATAAACGACTATCCAACCGTGTCGCTTGGATGGGCAATGTATCTCGGCATGGGTGTTGCTTCGTATTGGGATGAGGACTGGAACGTGTACGGACAGTTGCCAAATCTCTACGAGCATATTCGTGACATTCGTGGTTTCGACTATATGGATGAGGTTGTTCGTGGTGACATTCTCATGCTCAAGGACCCTGAATACACACAGATGGAAAAGGTCGTACAGGGTTGTGCTCAGCAGGTTCTCAACCAGATTCGCCACGAACAGATTGAACCTCAATCGCCACTTGCCTTCCATGTCTATGTATGCAGCATCAAGGTTCTCTATCTTCTTGGTGCAGCAATGGTACTGAAAGCATTAGGCTATAAGTTCACAAAGGTGGACATGTAGTACATTACTTTTTACTTTCTTGCGAAACGATATGTTTTCACGCCTTCGTAGGTGTTGATGTAGATGGCTATCGTGTCGAAACTCGAAGTGTAATCCTTACTATAGAGAGGAATCGAGTGGTAAAGTTTTGTGCTATATCCCTCGACGCTACCTTTAATACGCTGGAAGAGGAAAGACGAATGGAGCGTTTTGGTAGAATCTGAGTTGTGAGAGATGGAATCGAGGCAGAAGCTATATGCGAACTGCTTTTCTCCGTTGACAAGAGGAGACAAGCATAAGTTGATGTAGCCACCCGACTTCCATACGGATGTAACATTCACAGGTTCCTTTGGAAAGTTCTTGAATGAATCTGTAGGCTGTGGTATGAAACAAGGAATGGTAGCCACATCATACACAGTAACGGAGCGGTCTTCGTTGATTTCAAAAGTAGATATACAGCGTAGCTCTGCGTTAGGTTCATGTGCTTTGATTTTCTGCTTGTTCACATTGTATGGTGTACCATCGTCAAGCAGAAAATGAGTGACAAGAGAATCGTTGTTTGTTATCGCGCAGAGGAGGTCCGTGCGAACAGAAGGAATAAAATCGGCATCGTCTTTGCTGCAGCTTGCAACAAAGACGATACTCATTATTATATATATACTACTTAGTAGCTTTCTCATAGTTGCGAAGTGGATTAGCGTACATGTCACATATCTTTGAGCGGAGGAATTCGGTGTCAGGATTGTCCACCTTCACCATCTTGATGCGTTCTTCGATGTATTCGTTGCGCTTGCCTGAAAGCGAGTCGCGGTTGATGTCGTAGATGCGATAGTGAGAGTGAATCTCGTGGTCGATATGCTCTGCGATGATACGATAGATGTCTGTTCTGGCAATGTTCTCAGCATCGAGAGTGTCGAGCCAGTCGTTGATACATGCAGATGCGTGGTAGTGAATGTGGCCCTTCTTTCCGAAGATACCAATCTTCATGTTGTCGAGGTCATCCTGCTTGCTCTTCTTCCATCCCGGAATGTCACGCTTGCATTGGAACTCCTGTGCCTTGAGATAGTCACATGGGTCGTACTCGTAACTGAGAGTGAGTGGAACGATATTCATGTCCTTGATGTTCTTGATGATGTCGGCAGTAGTCTTGCCCTCTGTTGGTCCACCAAGCACAAGCATCTTAAGCACGCTCTCCTGTGTGAGGTCGTTCGAGTCCTTTGCGCGTCCTTCACGTTGTGCAATCCAGATGTTCTCATGCTTCTCGTTGATAGCGAAGTGCATGTACTGGCTCATGTGAATGCTCGACTTGAGCATCTCCTTTGGAGAGAGTCCACGATTGACAACAAATGCCTTGTTCATGCGGACGAGAGTCTTAATCCAAGGGTAGATGAGGAGGTTGTTTCCGATAGCAATCTCGCATGTCTTGTCGAACTTATTCTCGTTGAGCATAAGGTCGAGGATAGCTGAGTCGAGTACGATGTCGCGGTGATTACTTATGAATGTATATGAACCGTGGCGGTCGAGACTCTTGTCGAACTCACTACTGTAACCTGTAGCACACTTCTTCAATACATACTTCACAACAAGTTTCATGTAGCGAAGCTGGAAGTCCTGAGGTGTTTTTATGCCAATGAAGAGCATCTTGAGCAGACCATTGCGCAAACCTACTGGCATCCAAGGCACGAAACCCTTGAGGATGCGTGAGAACTGGCGGTCCTTGAGCATCGAGTCGAATGCTTCTTTCATCTCACCGTCTGCGAAAGGGCGAATATCATCAAAGTCGGAAAGAGTCATATTTTCTATAAGTTTTTGTGTTCTTAACTTTGAAAGTCTTGTGTTCTAAAGCTTGTCTTCAATCACTTCTGAAAGTACATCCTTCATCTCAAGACCTGCAGCACGAACCTGCTGAGGGATGAATGAAGTCTGTGTCATACCAGGAGTAGTGTTGATTTCGAGCATGTTGATTACATCTTCACCCGATTCATTCTTCGAGATGATGTAGTCGATACGGATGATGCCGCTTGCTCCAAGAATGTCATATATGGCAGATGTGAGTGCCTGAACACGACGGGTAGTATCTTCTGAAAGGCGGGCAGGAGTGATTTCCTCAACAGCACCGTTGTACTTTGCTTCATAGTCGAAGAACTCAGTCTTTGGAACAACCTCTGTGATAGGAAGCACCTGACCTCCACCATTCTTTGTCTTATAGACACCGTTCGAGATTTCTGTACCAACCATGATGCTCTCGATGAGCACATCGTCGCTCTCATTGCGAGCCTTCTCGATGGCAGGAACGATGTCTTCTATGGTCTTACACTTAGTGACACCGAATGATGAACCACCAGCGTTTGGTTTGATGAAGCATGGAAGACCAACCTTTTCCACGATGCTCTCAGCAGATACTTCCTGTCCCTTGCGAACAAGAACCTCTTCTGCTACCTTCACCCCAAAGCCCTTGAGGTACTGATTGAGTGTGAACTTGTCGAATGTCATGGCTTCAACAAGGAGTGAAGATGTTGAGTAAGGGATGCGAAGAAGGTCGAAGTAACCCTGAAGAATACCATTCTCACCTGGTGTGCCGTGGATTGTGATGTAGGCGTAGTCTGGCTTGATGCGCTTGTTGTATTCATCAAGGAAGGTGAAGTTGTGAAGTGCAACAGGCGAAAGTTTTCCGCTGTGAAGGTGTGCTTGCCAATCTGTTCCAACAACTTCAATAGTGTAAACGTCGAATTTCTCTCGGTCCATCCAAGAGCTGATGCCGGCTGCCGAACGCATTGATACGTCGTGCTCTGATGAGTCGCCTCCGGCTATGATTGCGATAATCTTCTTCATATTGTGTTTTGATTTTTAATCCAAGTTAAAGTTTGCTACCATGTTTCTCCATTTCTCAAGCAATGCGGTGATGTCGGCAGGCAGTTCACTTGTGAACATCATCTCTTTTCCTGTGCGAGGATGAACGAAACCGAGCGTCTTTGCGTGAAGTACCTGGCGAGGGCAGAGCTTGAAACAGTTCTCAACAAACTGCTTGTACTTGCTTGTGTTGGTTCCCTTGAGTATCTGGTCGCCTCCGTATCGTTCGTCCGAGAACAGTGGATGACCAATGTGGCGCATGTGTGCTCGTATCTGGTGTGTGCGTCCCGTTTCGAGTACGCACTTCACGAGAGTCGTGTAGCCGTAGCGTTCAAGAACGTAGTAGTGGGTTACGGCATGCTTACCTATTTCCGAATCAGGAGGGAAAACAGCCATTCGCATACGGTCCTTTGGGTCGCGACCAATGTTGCCTTCTATGCGACCTTGGTCCTCAGGGAATGCTCCCCACACGAGGGCGTTGTATTCACGCTTGGTAGTCTTGTTGAAGAACTGCAGTCCGAGATGAGTCTTTGCAGATGCGGTCTTTGCAACTACAAGGAGTCCTGAAGTTTCCTTGTCGATACGATGAACAAGACCTATCTCAGGGTCGTTGATGTCGTATTCTGGATGGTCCTTGAGGTGCCAAGCGATAGCATTGAGCATTGTACCCTTCCAGTTGCCGAAACCAGGGTGTACCACCATGCCTGCAGGCTTGTTGATGACCATCACATCTTCGTCTTCATAAACAATGTTGAGAGGAATGTCTTCGGGAGTAATCTTGTTCTCAAAATGTGGACGGTCAAGCATCACCTGAATGATGTCGTGAGGCTTAACCTTATAAGAACGCTTTACAGCCTTACCGTTTACGAGGATGAATCCGTTGTCTGCTGCTTTCTGAACACGATTGCGAGAGGTATTGGACATGATGTCGAAAAGGAACTTGTCAATTCGAATCATTGTCTGTCCCTTGTCTGCCTCAAAACGATGATGCTCGTATAGCCCTTCCGAATCGTCTTCTTCCAGTTCTTCGTTGTCTAATATATTATCTTCTAAATCTGTCATCTTATTCAAAGTTAGGGTCGTATTCAATCTCCTCCTGCACGGTGTCAGTCTCGATAGAGTCCACAATACCACCACCTACATACATGGTGAGTGCAACAGACTTAGACACTTTATCGCCAGAGTGGAGGCGTTTGCTTCCCTGATAGATGCCTACAAGATAGCCCTTCTCCATACCTACGATGGTAGAGTCGGCAGTGAAGCGGAAGCCAAGATTGCTAAGTATAACCTTTGCTTCGCGGAGAGTATGCTCACCAACGAGCTTTGGAATCTCGATGAGCACTTCATTCTCACATCTTGTGGTGAGGTAGATGATTCGTCCCGACTTGATGATTGAACCTGCCTTTGGTGTTTGGTCTATCACGGCTCCTGGTCGAACTTCCTTTGTTTCGATAGAGTCGGAGATGACAACCTGAAATCCGTAGCGCTCAAGTACTGTCTTTGCTCGCTTCATTGACATGGTGCGTACATCAGGCACTTCAAGTTGTTCGCCGTGATGTGTGTACATGCCTAAAAGGTTGAAGGCAAATGCAGGTATTGCTATGAGCACAGCAATCATTAATAGGAGGTTAACCCAGAAGGACATTCCCTTCTTTCCTTTTGATGGTTTAGAAATACTCATTTTAGTGTTCTATTGTTTGAAATTGTTATTCGTAACGAGTAAAAAGCAAGTTTGCCACACATTATTTATATATATGCGTGTGCGTAAAACCTTGCAAAGATACATCAAATAGGCGAAATACAAAACTTTAAACAAAAAAAAGTAGAAGTTTCATTGAAAACTTCTACCTTTTTATCTAAAACAATAGTCTTTAGATTACTTGCCGTGATGCTCGCTTGATACTGTGAGAGACTTGCGACCCTTCTTACGACGAGCAGAGAGTACGCGACGACCATTTGCAGTCTGCATACGGAGACGGAAACCGTGCTTGTTGATACGCTTACGGTTGTGTGGCTGGAATGTTCTTTTCATTTCTTTTCGTATTTAATATTGTTATTTCAAATGCTATTTATGCTTCCTTACCGTGGTGTTTTATACTCCATCGGCGCAAAAGCGAGTGCAAAAGTAGTGATTTTCTATAATTTGACAAAATATTTTTACCTTTTTACGCAACTTTTTTTGTCATTTTAATGAAAATCCGTAATTTTGCACCCGATTTCAGTGAAAAGAAATACAAACTTAACAAATAACGATTTATTTTATGGCTATTTTAGCAGGTGACATTAAGAAGGGCGTTTGCCTCCGTCTCGATGACGGTAAGATTTGGGTAGTAATTGATTTTCTTCACAAGAAGCCAGGTAAGGGCAATACAGTGATGATTACAAAGCTCCGCAACGTGGAGGACGGTCGTGTGCTCGAGCGCACTTGGATCGTTTCAGCAAAGCTTGACGATGTAACAGTATCACACCAGCAGTTCCAGTACCTTTATAAGGAAGGTGACGATATGGTATTCATGAACATGGAAACATTCGAGCAGATCAACATCAACAAGGACCTCATCACAGGTGGTGACTTCCTCCTCGAAGGTGAGACTATCGTGATGGCTTCTATCGATGACCAGACTGGTGCTATCCTTACTGCTGAGGCTCCTGTAAAGATTGTCCTCAAGGTAACTTACACAGAACCAGGTTTCGCAGGCAACACAGCAACTAATGCTACAAAGCCAGCTACTCTCGAAACAGGTGTTGAAATCCGTGTTCCTCTCTTCATCAACGAAGGTGACATGATCGAAGTTGACACTCGTGACGGTTCGTATGTTGGTCGCAAGGCTTAATGCTTGACTATACATAAATATAATAATAAGCGAAACCTTATGTAAAATTGGGTTTCGCTTTTACGTTTTTTATTCATTGCTATGTTCAGCACTCTTTCAGAAAACGCTCAGCGTTTACTTTGCATATACGCTTATCATGGTATGGGTTCACAGAAGTCTCTCCGTGAACTCAAGTCCTTGCTGTCAAAGTACTACGATGATTTTCCGTATGATGGCATGAGTGTGGAAGAGGAACTGAAGGCAAAAGGAATGCTCGTGAACAGAGGTTATAGTTGGTATAGCAACCAGTATAACTATGCTATACCGGATAACTTCTTTGTGCCAGCAATACTATATACACTTACAGAGAGAAAAGACATCGCAGAAGTGCTTGAAAAGATGCACCTATCAAGGGCATTTATGCATCAGTACACTCGTGGTGCTGTGACTCAGTTGGTGGAAAGTGGTTTCACCACCTGTTCACATGCAGCTATGATTCCGCCGGAGGAGGCAAGGTTCTTTGCTCCGGTATCTACTGATGTCAGGTTCAAGCCTTTGTTTACCTGCATGTCGAAAGAGACATTCGAGTCGTTCTTTATTGATGTAATCAACAAGTACATAGAGAACGATATCGCTACACCAAGTCAGTACGTTGAATCGCTCTTGAACGATAACATAGGACTGACTTTACCACAAAAGCTCAAGTTGCGTGGTTACCTCGAACTGTATGCTTACATCTCGGAAGGTGTATTGCCGCAGCATGAGATGAAGATGAACGACTCTGCAGGGCTGGCACTCGTTGCCATCCATCATGTCATCCATGGTAGGTATGTAGAGGCGGTAAAAGCTTTCCAACTCTCGCTTAAGGTTCGCAACAAGACAAGCAACAACAAGAACATGTACATGAGTTCGCTTGTCAATTATTACCTTATGGTTGCGTATGCTTACGAGGGTTCACAAGAATCACTGACCAAGTTAAAGCAGTTCCTCAACAAGAACAATGTATCGGACTATCACATCTTTGTACCTTCAAGGATTGTGGCTGAGCAGACTCTTTCCACAGGAAAAGAATGGCACAAGGAAGGTGTTGAAAGTCTGATGTACCGTGCGTTGAATAAGACAACAACGAAAACACTCGGACTGTTGGCTTACCTCCTCAATCGATACTACGAACTTGGTGCTTCGGGTGATGTGTATTCTGCAGACCATTTCAAGCCAAACCTCCTTTTGCTTCGTCATGAACTGTCGGAATACATCGAACTAACAGTTGAGGAACGCCAGCAGTTGAAGGACCTTTTTGGTCCACAAGCAGGATTGACAGCTATTCGCCATAAGGCAGAGTGGGAACTTTCACTCGAACGACTTCTTTCCATCGGAAGCGTGTCGGACCAAACTCCAGAAGAGAAGAATGTACGCATAATGTATGTTATGCACTACATGGGCAGCGGAATAGAAGTGAGGGAACAGACTCGACTGAAGAACGGACAGTGGGGAAGTGGAAAGACTGTAGGTATGGCGCGTTTCCTTGCATGTGAAGTGGAATGTATGGACGAGGCAGACCGTCGCATCGTAAACCGTATGCTTGCGTCTCGTTCATACGAATTGCGACTTGAACATGTCATTGAAGAGATGACAGGCGAGAGCCGTTTGTACATTGGTCGTTATGCTCCATACACCGAGATGGAAGTGTTTGAAGACAAACCTTATATCATTGTGAACAGGGTAGGAGATGAATATCAAATTCGTTCCAACGTACCTAAGAAGGGCATCGCTGATGATATCATTATAACTAAGGCAACAAATGAGCGTATCGAGTTTATCAAACTGCCCGATGTGCAGAAAGCAATATATAAGGAGTTGCTTCACATAGGCCATTTCCCTCTCGAAGCCGAACCTACACTTCGTGCTGCATTGACACATGTGGGTGGTAAGGTCGAGATACACTCCGAACTGGTGGAAGGTGGTTCTACACTTCCAATAGTTAAGGGGCAGAGCAAGGCTTGTGTGCAACTCAACCCAACATCCGACGGCTACTACTCACTCACCATTTCAGCACATCCTTTAGTTGATGGTCGTCGCTATTGCTCGCTCGGTAAGGGCGATGCTAAGTTTGTGGACGAAACAGAAGGTAAACGAGTGTGGGTAGAGCGTGACATGAAGGAGGAGAAGAAGGTTGCAAAGCTCTTCAAAACCTTCTTCAAGGAACAGGAAGAAAACCCAGATGTCGATTTCCACGACCCAGAAGTGATGCTCGATGCCGATAGTAAGTTGGAGTTGGACCCATACGAGATGCTCACCATTCTTGAATTTATTCAGGAACATCCTGAGCAGATGTATGCAGAATGGCCGGAAGGAAAGAAGTCGAAGATTCGCACTATCCAGAAGAGCGATGGTTCGTGGTCGGGTACGCTTCACGAACGTGGAATGTGGTTCCAACTCGAAGGTGAAGTGCAGATTGATGAGAACACGGTGATGTCTATGTCGCAGCTCCTCGAACTTGTCAGCATGAGTCGAGGCAAATATATCAAGCTTGGAGAGAATGAGTTCCTTGCTCTCAGCGACAAGCTCCATCGTCAGCTTCGCGCACTTGAGTCTGTGGCACATAACGAGAAAGGTGTAGTGCAGATGTCTCCATTCTCAGCAGCATTGCTTGGTGATGAGGCTCTCAATGGTGACATTCAGATATTCATGTCAAACAACCTTGTTGAGCTTCGCAAACGAATAATGGATTCTGCAAACTACAAGCCTGAGGTGCCAGCAGAACTGAAGGCGAAGTTGCGTCCTTATCAGGTGGATGGATACCAGTGGATAGCACGACTCAACTCATGGGGTGCGGGCGCATTGCTTGCAGATGATATGGGTTTGGGAAAAACCGTTCAGACCATTGCCTTCCTTCTCCTTAAAGCTAAGGAAGGAGCATCGCTCGTTGTGGCTCCAGCCAGTGTGGCACCAAACTGGAAGGTTGAGTTTGAGAAGTTTGCACCATCGCTCAATGCTATCATCCTTAATTTTGCGCAAGACCGAAAGGAAGTTATCAAGAATGCAGGTCCAAACGATGTTGTCATCACGACCTATGGCATCCTTCTCTCAGAGCACGAGACCATCAACGACCGCAAATGGAACGTGGCTTGTCTGGATGAAGCACATATCATAAAGAATCGTGGCGCAAAGACTTCTGCTGCTGCTATGAAGATAAAGGCGGACAACCGAGTAATCCTTACTGGTACACCGGTGCAGAACCACCTTTCCGAACTCTGGAGTTTGTTCCAGTTCATTAATCCTGGACTGCTTGGAGGCTATGAAGTGTTTAGTCGTAAGTTCATCACACCTATCGAGCGCGACCAAGATATGGAATGCCAGAAGCGATTGGACCGTGTTGTTCACCCGTTCATGCTCCGCAGAACAAAGAACGCTGTGCTTCAAGAGTTGCCAGAAAAGACTGAGATATACCAGAACATCGAACTCTCACAAGAGGAGATGGCTGTGTATGAAGTCATTCGTCAGAAGGCAGAGAAGCTCCTTGAGAATCAGCAGATGGAAGACCAGCGTCTTGACTTCAATGTGCTTGCAGAGATTACTCGCTTGCGACAAGCGGCTTGTTCTGCTCAACTCATTGAGAAGAACTGGTCTGGTCAGAGCAGTAAGATTACCGCACTCATCGAACTCCTTCAGGAAGTGATTGAGGGAGGCAACCGAGCACTTGTATTTAGTCAGTTCACTTCGTTCTTCGATATTGTCCGCAAGACTCTTGATGAAGCAGGCATGGAGTACCTCTACATTGATGGAAGTGTGCCAGTGAAGAAGCGCACAGAACTTGTTGAACGATTCCAGAAGGGAGAATGTCCTCTCTTCCTCATCTCGCTCAAGGCTGGTGGACTTGGTCTTAACCTCACGAATGCCAACTATGTTTTCCACCTCGATCCTTGGTGGAATCCCGCTATCGAACAACAGGCTACGGACCGAGCTTATCGAATAGGACAGAATCAGGCGGTCACTGTATATCACCTCATTTCGCAGAACACCATCGAGGAGAAGATTATCCGTTTGCATCAGTCCAAGCGACAGCTTGCGGAGAACATTCTCGAAGGCACAGATATCACTCACAAACTTACAGGCAAAGATTTGCTCGAGTTGTGCAAAAGATAAAAATACACCATATAATTACACTATTAACTAAAAAACTATCAACATGAAAAAACTATTTTCTCTTGCTATTCTGGCAATGCTGATGTGTACAACTGCCTTTGCGCAGCGATTCACAGATCGCCTCGATCGCGGTCTTATTGCTCAGAAAGCAACAACAGGAGTTTACCTCAGTTGGCGTATTCTTGGTGAAGAGTATTACGATGTGCAGTACAATGTGTATTGTGATGGAACAAAACTCAATGACAAACCTCTTAATGTGTCAAACTACACAGACAAGACTGGCACTACAACCAGCTCTTATACCGTAGCCCCAGTGGTGCGTGGTGTAGAGCAGAAGCAGTGTGCAGCAGTTACTCCTTGGGCAAAAAGTTACAAGGAAATCAAACTCACACACGAAGGCATAGCCAGCAAACTCATCCCTAACGATGCCTGCTGTGCCGATGTGGATGGAGATGGTGAGGTGGAAATCCTCATGAAGTTTGACAACGAGAGTGAGATGGCTCAGAGTTATCCAAAGAATGGTCCTACAGTCAATGGTAAGGTCACAGGAGAATACTCAATATTTGAGATTTTCAAGCAGGACGGCAAGCGCCTCTGGTGGGTGAACTGTGGTCCAAACATGGGTGACTTCCAGAACAACGAGCAGAACATCGTTGGTTACGACTGGAACATGGATGGAAAGGCTGAAGTCATCATGCGACTTGAAGAGGGTTCTACAATCCACTACGCTGACGGTTCACAATATGTCATCGGAGCTAACGGAAAGAATGGCGCTTCATGGACTAACTACCGTGGTGCAACAGGCGGTGGAACAAACTGGTTCATGTGCGTAGGTAAGGAATTCCTCGTGTATTGTGATGGTGAGACTGGTCAGGTTCTCGATATCATCGACTACCCACTCGCTCGTCTCGAACCAGGCGAAACAGACCTCAATGCTGCATGGGGAGATGGCTACGGACACCGTGCCAGCAAGTTCTTCTTCGGCGCACCTTACCTCGATGGCAAGAAGCCAAGCATCTTCCTCGCTCGTGGTATCTACACACAGATTAAGATGTGTGCCTTCGATGTTGATGCGACAACAAACAAGCTCGTGAAGCGTTGGGACTGGAGACAGACTAACGGTGGCTACTGGATGTGGCAGGGTTATCATAACTTCGGAATTGCCGATGTAGATGAAGATGGTCGCGATGAAATCGTTTATGGTTCTATGGTCGTTGATGACTGCGGTAAGGGACTCTCAACAACTGGTTTCGGACACGGTGATGCTCAGCACTGTGGCGACTTCAACCCATATACTAAGGGCCTCGAAATCTATGCATGTAATGAGGACCAGCCTGGTAATAACTACCGCGACGCTACTACCTCAAAGGTATATCACCGCTTCAACTCAGGCAACGATGATGGTCGTGCTATGATGGACAACTTCACAGACCTCTTCCCTGGTTCTGTAGGTTGCTCTGCTCGTGAAGGTGCAATCAGTTCAGTTACTTACGGAGCAATCTCAGGTCTTGATGCAACAGGTATCAACACTAACTTCCGTATCTACTGGGATGGCGACCTCTGTTCTGAGACATTCAACTATCGTAATGGTAAGAACACAGAAGGTGTTGTTGCAAAGTATGGCAGCTGGAGCCCAATCTATACTTGCGAAGGCTCGATGACCAACAACGACACAAAGGGTACTCCTTGCTATCAGGGCGATATCCTTGGTGACTGGCGTGAGGAAATCATCATGCGTACAGCAGCTGGTAACGTCCGCATCTATTCTACTCCAACACCAACAACATACCGCGTGCCTACTCTCTGGTCCGACCACCAGTACCGCAACGCTATGGTATGGCAGATGTGTGGTTACAATCAGCCACCTCATGTGAGCTACTTCATGGGTAAGCTTGAAGGCATCACAACAACTCCTCCACCTTATACAATGAGTGGTCGTGAGGAAGTTGCCAACGGAGCTACCGTTGATGCTTCATATAATGATAAGCACGTTATTCTTTGTGAGACAAACGACACAAAGATTGCTCTTGCAAATGGTGCTAAGCCATATATCCTCACAATCAATGTGCCATCATGGGTACAGGGTACGGTTGGCTCTAACTACATTAATAAGGAAGGCAAAATCAACTATAAGTACTACACTTGTGATGTGGAAAGCGGTTACCTCGATGGTGATGCTCGTCTCATTAAGCAGGGTGATGGTGTCCTCAACCTCCCTAAGGAGGACTTCAAGCATACAGGCGAAACAAACATCTGGGCTGGTACACTCAATTTCGATGGTTCGATGACAGAGTCTCCACTTTGGCTCAACCGTTTCACACAGCTCAATTCTAACGGTGGTAAGTTCCGCAGCATCAAGGCAGATTATGCAAGTGTTATCCGTCCAGGTGGTGCAAACTCAATGGGCGAAATCACAGTTGATACCCTCAAACTTGGTTTCGGTTCACGTGTTATCATCGACCTCTACAGCGATGGATTTGCTGCAGATAAGGTAAACATGAAGCAGATTAGTGTTGAACGCAAGACTGGTGATGCTTGGTTGAAGGGTGGTCCAGAATACCTTAACCCAATCATTGAGGTTGTTGGCCACATGGCTACAGGCGAAACAAAGATGCCTGCAGGCAAGTACATCATCGGTAAGGTTGAAGGTGATGTGGTTGGCAGTCTTGACAACATCACACTTGAAGGACTTGCTACAGTGAAGAAGAACCTCTACATTGAGGACGGCAACCTCGTTCTCGAACTTCTCGGTATGCGTGATGCTTCTTCTATCGTATGGACAGGTGCGTTGGGTTCTACTTGGGACTTCGCAGAAAGTGAGAACTTCGTTGTTGCAGGTAAGGGCGAAGCTGAGGTTACATCATTCGTTTCTCAGGATAATGTCTTCTTCACAGACGATGCTGCAAAGAAGACTGTCTCGCTCACAGGTTCACTCATTCCTGACTCAATCGTTGTAAACAATACAGATACATACACATTCAACGGAACAGGTTCTATCGACGGAAATGCTAAGTTCATCAAGGAGGGCACAGGTGTTGCCATCATGTCTGGTAGCAACTCTTACACAGGTGGTAACTACCTCAAGGGTGGTACAGTACGAGTAAGCCAGCTCTCTAACCAGTATGTTGCAACAGGTAACCTCGGTGGTATCTCTGCAGCAGGTAAGTTTACAATGGAGAACGGAGCAATCCTCAACTCTACAGCTGCTGTTGAACAGGGTTCCCCAATGAAGATGGTAGGTGCAGAAGGTGGTGTAATCACAAATAATGCAGACTTCAAGATGTCAGCCGCATTCTCTGGTACCGTTCTCACAAAGAAGGGTTCAGGATGGTTGAAGCCTCAGGTTGCAAGTTCATTGCAGAAGCTTATCGTTGCTGCAGGTACAGTAGAGTCTGGTGTTAAGCTTGCAAGCAGCATTGAGATGCAGGGCACATCTGCCCTCACTGGTTCGGGCTTCCTTACAACTCCAATCTTCGTGGCTCAGAATGCTAAGGCAAGTCTCACAACAGTAAACCGTGCTACCACAAACCTTGCCCTCACAGGTACAGGTAAGATTTCCGTTTATTGTGCTACAGAAAAGGGAAGCAATTACTACGCTACTCGTACTCCAATCCAGTTCAACCTCAAGAACTTTGAAGGTACACTCTCTGCTGGTGCAACATACACAGCTGATGGCCGCTTCACATTCGACACAGCAAATGGTAGTGATACATGGACACTCGACATTCCTGCAGGCATCATCGTTCAGAACTCAGGTAAGACACTCCGTGTTGGTGCTCTTACTGGTACTGGTACTCTTGGTGGTGGATGTGCATTCTCGAATGGAACAACAGTGGCTGCCAACACATGGAATGTGGGTAATGATACCGACTTCAAGTTTGATGGCGTATTCACAAGCGGTGATAAGTTCACAAAGATGGGTAATGGTAAGATGACAGTCACTAAAGCTTGGACATCAACAGGTGCTGTTTCTGTAAATGCTGGCGAACTCCACCTCAATTCTGGTGCAACACTCGGTACAGGTGCACTCACCGTTGCTAAGGGTGCAACCCTCACTGGTCTTTCTGGTGCTACTACCACATCTTCTGCTAATGCACCAATGACAAACTCTTCAATTACAGTGAATGGTACTCTCCAGGTTGGTTCTACAGCATCAGCAGTGAGCGGTTTCCTCAACTTCGGTGGCAAGAACCTCACGATGAATGCAGGTTCAACTTACCGTGTAGGTATCCGCACAAACGGTGGCGATACAAAGGTGGCAGGAACAGTTCTCGAGAACATCAACAAGTTCACTCTCAACGGTGCCATCCAGGTATTCGTGCCTTCAGCATTCGTAATCGAAGAAGGACAGACATTCCTCCTCTGGACTGATGTCAAGACATTCGCTGGTACTCCAACAGTAAACGAAACAGTCGAAATTATCGGTTCTGAAAACACTTGGACAATTACTTGGGACACTTCACGCATCGCTGAAGGTGTGCTTATCGTTAAGTCTGTTGCTCTCGTTGACGACATCAACTCTATCGCATCAGATGAAATCGTTACAGTTTCAGTTACCAACATCAATGGTGTTGTAGTAAACTCATTTACTTGTCCAATGGGTGAGGTTCATTCAAGCTTCAAGCAGACAAATGCAGCTAAGGGCATCTATATCCTTAACATTAAGGGTAAGAAGGCAAAGGGCAGCATGAAGGTTGCAAAATAGCAAAATGTCACAAAAACAATTAAAAAAGGTGGGAATTTATTTCTCACCTTTTTTATTTTTGCTATATTTGCACCCAGATAAATAACATAATTCTTTTTCACACTTGTATCTAATATGAAAACAGACATTCAAATTGCTCGCGAAACTCAGCTTCGCAACATTGAATACATTGCCAACACTGTTGGTATTCCTATGACTGAACTCGAATACTATGGACGCTACATCGCTAAGGTGCCTATCTCGCTTATCGACCAGCAGAAGGTGAACAACTCCAATCTTATCCTCGTTACAGCCATCACACCTACAAAGGCAGGTATTGGTAAGACTACAGTCAGCATTGGTCTTGCTCTCGGTCTCAACAAGATTGGCAAGAAAGCCATCTGTGCTCTTCGCGAACCATCACTCGGTCCATGCTTCGGAGTGAAGGGTGGTGCAGCAGGTGGAGGCTATGCTCAGGTGCTTCCTATGGAGAAGATTAACCTTCACTTCACAGGCGACTTCCATGCTATCACCTCAGCCCACAACATGATTTCTGCTCTTCTCGACAACTATATCTACCAGCATCGCGATGAAGGATTTGCACTCAAGGAAGTGCTTTGGAAGCGTGTGCTTGATGTGAACGACCGCCAGCTTCGTTTCGTGGTTACAGGTCTTGGTTCAAAGACCGATGGTGTGGTTCAGGAAAGTGGATTCGACATCACTCCAGCCAGTGAAATCATGGCAATCCTTTGTCTCTCAAAGGACCTCGATGACCTTCGTCGCAGAATAGATAACATCATCCTCGGCATCAAGACCGACGACACTCCATTCTATGTGAAGGATATGGGAGTGGGTGGTGCTATCACCGTTCTCCTCATGGATGCTATCAATCCAAACCTCGTGCAGACAACAGAGAACACTGCAGCCTTCGTTCATGGCGGTCCATTCGCAAACATCGCACATGGTTGCAACACTATCATCGCCACAAAGATGGCTATGACCTACGGCGACTATGTTATCACAGAAGCGGGCTTCGGTGCCGACCTCGGAGCAGAGAAGTTCTACGACATCAAGTGTCGCAAGAGTGGACTCCAGCCAAAGCTTACAGTTATCGTTGCTACCACTCAGGGCTTGAAGATGCATGGTGGCGTTCCTGTTGATAAGATTAAGGAACCTGATGCAGAAGGTCTCATCCGTGGACTCGATAACCTCGACCGCCACATCGATAACCTCAAGAAGTATGGTCAGAGCGTAGTGGTTAGTTTCAACCGCTTTGCAACAGATAGCGACTACGAACTCGAGATTCTCCGCAAGCACTGTGAGAACAAGGGTGTAGGTTTCGCAGTCAATAATGCCTTCATGGAGGGTGGTGATGGAGCCGTAGAACTTGCAAAGGTTGTTGTAGATACAATCGAGAAGCGTCCTTCGCAGCCACTCCAGCTCATGTACGAAGATACAGACGACATCAAGACTAAGATTGAGAAGGTCTGCAAGAATGTCTATGGTGCAAGCAAGGTGACATACGGCAAGGCTGCAGAGCGTATGCTTCTCCGCATCCAGAAACTCGGCATCGAGAACTATCCTGTCTGCATCGCCAAGACTCAGTTCTCCTTCTCAGCTGACAAGAACCTCTTTGGTTGTCCAAAGGACTTCACAATCAACATCCGCGACCTTGTTATCAACAACGGAGCCGAGATGATTGTAGCCATTGCAGGCGACATTATGCGAATGCCAGGACTTTCAAAGTCTCCTCAGGCAGAACGCATCAACATCGTTGATGGAAACATCGAAGGTCTCTCGTAAGTTTTTTCTGATAGAAAAAACATACGGAAGTGAAAAGTGAAAAGTGAAGAGTGAAAAATTTCCTACCGGACGAGAATGTCCTTTTGCCTACTGGCAAGGCAGCGTAAACTGCTCTTGCACCAAGGCGGTAGCAAATTTTTCACTCTTCACTTTTCACTCTTCACTTACAACCTTTCGCCACAATGTTTACAGTAATTGGCGTTGAGGTCAGTCTTCTGGTTGCATCGAGGACAACGGCCATTCTTGCCCTTCTTCTTCGTCTCGTCAATCATGGAGGCGGAAACGATACCCGTTGGCACAGCGATGATGGTGTAACCGAGAATCATTATCATGCTCGAGATAATCTTACCCACCATTGTGACAGGAGTGATGTCGCCATAACCTACTGTAGTGAGCGTCACAATAGCCCAGTAGATGCTCGTAGGCAGGTCTGAGAAGGCTGAATCTGGTTTCTGTCCCTCCACCATGAACATTATGGTACCAAGAATGAAGACCAGCACCGTGACAAAGAGGAAATACACGATGAGCTTGTTCAGACTCCTCTTCACACTCTCTATAAGGAGATAACCCTCATTGATGAAGGTGAACAGTTTGAGTACTCGGAATATGCGAAGCAAACGGATGGAACGCATGATGGTGAGGTACTTCAACTGAGGAATGAAGATGCTCAACAGCTGTGGAATAGTTGCGAGACAATCGACGATGCCGAAGAAACTCAGTACATAGTCCCTCTTCCTTGGTTCGCAATACACTCGCAGTGCGTACTCGATGGTGAAGAAGAGGGTGAGGAGATATTCCAGAATGGTTAGTCCGAGTTTCACCCATCCCACACCCGAAAGATTCATGTTGATGAGGTCCTGCATGGTGAACTCATCCACCTTCAGCGAACTCTCAACAAATGCGAGTACAAGACTCACTACGATTGCGGTCATCACGGTAAGGTCGAATGCCTTGCCCGCTGGTGTATCATCGTTTGAAACTATTTCATGTAGGCGTTCCTTGTCTTTCAGTAGCGCCTTGAACTCTGCAAATTTTCCCATAGTGCATCAATGTTTGGGTGCAAAGTTACAAAAAAATATGTTTCTTGTCCTATTATCTGCCTATTTAATTCACTTTCACCTTCACCTGCGAAGCAATATTGCGTGAACTATTGCCTACAGAGAGCGTGAATGAACCCGGTTCGAGAACCCAAGAGTGAGAGGCTGCATCGAAGTAAGTGAATGCTTCACGAGGAAGAGTGAGCGTAACAGTTGTGCTTTCGCCTGGAGCGAGAGTGACCTTCTTGAACGCCTTGAGTTCGCGAACAGGACGAGCCACAGAACACTTATCATCTGTCACATAGAGCTGAACCACCTCGCTACCCTTGCACTTGCCGATGTTAGTAACGGGAACAGATACCGTGATGTTACCATTGTCGAGCGCAGAAGCTGCAACCGAAGTCTCCGAAACCTTTGCTGCACCAATGCGGAACTGAGTGTAGCTCATTCCATGACCGAATGGGAAGAGTGGGGCAATCTTCTGCTTGTCAACATAGCGATAACCCACGAAGATGTCTTCCTTGTACTCCTCATCCCAGATGTATGAGTCCGCACGCTTAGTGCCTGGATACTCACCCATAGCATGAGCGCCACACTGTGAGAGCGACTGATACCAAGTGTATGGAAGGTGACCTGAAGGGTTCACATCACCGCTGAGTACATCAGCAATGCTGTGTCCTGCTTCACTTCCGAGGAACCACGCCTGCATGATGGCTGGAACCTTCTTCACCCAAGGCATCTCAAAGGCGTTTCCACTTATGCTGAGGAACACGATATTCTTGTTTACTGCTGCAAGAGCATTAACCACATCGTCCTGACCGTATGGTAAACCGTATGCTGTACGGTCCGCACCCTCACAGTCCTGATGCTCCTTCTTGTTCAGACCGCCGATGAAGATGACATAATCAGCCGAGCGAGCAGCATCCACAGCCTCTGCAATGAGTTGGGCTGGAGTGCGGTCGTCCTTCAGGTTCTGTCCTGTGATGACACCATCATACTCACCAGTTGTGTCGCCCACATATCCGCGACAATAAGTGATGTCGAAGTCCTTACCGAAACGCTCACGGATACCATCGATAGGAGTCACCTCGTGCTGCACCTTGAGGTTTGAAGAACCACCACCTACAGTGAGCATCTTGATGGCATTCTCTCCCACCACAACCATACGAGGACGACCGCCCTTCTTTGTTGCAGGAACAGTGATAGGAAGAACATTACGGTCGTTCTTCAGAAGCACGATACCCTCAGCACCGATGCGACGAGCAGCAGCATAATGCTCATCCGAGCAGAACGAACCGAAACCACGCGAGCCCGACATAGTAGTGCGGAACACCATGCGGAGTATGCGACGCACCTTGTCGTTGAGTCCTTCTACCGAATACTTGCCTTCCTTCAATCCCTTGAGATAAGGGAGAGCAAGGTAGTAACTGTCGTAAGCGTTCTTTGTGCCAGATGACAGGCCGTCTGTTCCAGTACCGCACTCCATGTCGAGACCGTTGTTTGCAGCCTCCTCAGTGCTATGCACAGCACCCCAGTCGCTCACAGCTACACCATCAAACTTCCATTCACCCTTGAGGATATCAAGAAGCAGACGCTTGTTGTGACCGCACTGCTGGTTTTCGAAGAGGTTATATGAAGGCATGATACCGATAGTCTTTGCCTCAGTGACTGCAGCCTTGAACGCAGGAAGATAAATCTCGTAGAGCGCACGGTCCGATACCTTAACATTCGTAGTGTAACGCTCATGCTCCTGATTGTTGAGGGCGAAGTGCTTCACACAGGCAGCCACACCCTTCTCCTGCAGACCAGTGATATAAGGTACCACCATGCGCGATGCGAGATATGGGTCCTCACCCATGTACTCGAAGTTACGACCATTGAGCGGAGTGCGATAGATGTTCACACCAGGGCCCA
>CALBJW010000010.1 GCA_937893145.1 uncultured Prevotellaceae bacterium
TTGCGATGGGCATGAACTATCGTGAGGTGGCGAAGTCAGAATACGAGTGTGACAACTGGCAGATTTCTCCACAGGTGGCTGAGGCATACGACTTGTTTGAGTTTGTGCCAGAGGAGAGCGGAAGAGTTTCGTTTGCTACGGCTGATGATGGCTGGTACTGGATGCAGGTGGCTCTGTTTGATGCTAACCGCACAGCGCTGTGGGTTGGTCAGTATGTGTCGTATAGCAACCACAATGCGATTCTTTCGTACAAAGTGGAGGCTGGCAAGAAGTATTACTTGGGTGTGAGGACAGCTGGTGGCGAAATGGCTGAGTGCTGTTCGATTGTTGTGTCGCCTTGCGAGGAGGTGTATGGCGATGGTGCAGGCATTCTGTACGAGAAGGAGATAGCTATGGGCGAGAATGTTCGCACAGTGCCAGAGAAGGTTTCTTGGGGAGATTATGAGAGCGAGGCAGACAGGTATAAGCTGTTTGAGTTTGAGGCTCCAAGTTATGGTCGTTTCTTGTTCTATACTATAGACCATGCGGACATCATGCTCTTTGACATGAACAAGAGTCCTTTGCGTCGTAGCACCTATTTGGGCAAAACGAGTCGCGGTTATGCCCTTTCGAGTGAACTCGAGTGGGGTAGGACATATTACTTAGGTGTGGCAGGTGTGTATGAACCTATTGACAGTTGCCATTTCGTGGTGGAGAAGAGTCCTGAGATAATAGGAAGACCATACGATAATGAAAGGGTGGGAGAGTTGTTTACGCTCGGATACAAAACTGCTGACTTGACTGATAAGGTCTCAATCAGAAGTTTTGCGACTAAGAATTATAACATTTCGTACAATCCAGATTTTGGTTTTGTAAAACTGGTGCTTGATAATTTCGAGTACGAGGGCAGTGAACTGCAGAATGGAGACTTCATCAGTGCCCCTTCGATCACACTGATTGTTGAGCTTAGGGGTAAGAACAAGATTACCATCAATGATGCGAAATTCTTTGCGAGGGTATTTGATGCGGGAAGTGTGATGTTCTGTGGAAATGGTTCGCTCGAAATCAATATCTCGGACAAGGTGAAGGAATGTACAGTGATACAAGGCGACATGATTGGTGGCATGAGCCCTGAATGTTTGAGCCTCATAGATCCTGATGAGGAGTTTGATGAAGAGGAAAATGAAATTATTGAGACCTTGATGCAAAAGGAATTCAAGGGCAGTGTGACTATCAACACTAATGCTACGCTGTACTCGGAGGCATTGAGTTCGGAGAGCTTTACATGGGGAGGCGGAAGCCTTGAGATCAACATGAGTCGTGCCGATTCGTTGGCATGTGCTTTCGATACATATTCTTATTATATGGTTGATGGAAAGATTGCGGTTCGCTGTGAGGGCGAGAACAGTCTTGGACTTGAAGCCGATGAGATATACATGTATGATACCGACCTTGAGATAAGTGCTGGAATGGCATTCAATGACTACCGCATGGATGAGTTCAGTGCTAATACCCGTATGCCTTATTTCGCTGATTACACGGTGTTGGTGGGCAAGGATAAGGAGAGTGCTGAGGAGGTGGCACAGAGTGCAGACCTCGTGGAGGAATGTATGGGTTGTGGATATTTCCATTCGTACCCAACAATAAAATTACACGAGCGTGCTCTTCTTTATGACAGGAAAAACGACGATGATTTCTTCGATGAACTGGCAGAGATGGAGGTGTTGGACTGCATACCTATGAATGTGACAGTGATGCGTGAGTTTGGAGCAGGCCAGCTGGAGACACTTTGTTTGCCATTCGATGTGGACGATGTGTCGATGTTTGATGTTGTGGCAGAGTATCATCAAGGCTCGATAGGCGACGGTCTGGAGTTTGTATCTACCGACCACATGAGAGCGGGCATACCATACCTGGTGCTCTCGCGCAGAGGAATTATGTATCCTTCCTTCAATAATGTGATGGTTAGGGGTAGCGTGAAGGCGAAGAGCATCACGGACAAGACATACTTCAACCAGATTGAGATGGAGGGCAACAAGCATACTACATTCTACGGTACATTCACTCCGAAGGTTGTGGAGGATGATGGCTGGTGTTATTATACCTTGTCATCGAACAAGCTTTGGGGATATGTTCTTCCTAATACCGAGATTTCGGGATTGCGTGGATACTTCAAGGCTGCTGCGTACGATTCGTTCGGAAGCTTCATGGTTGATGGCTATGACAGCAGGGCTGTAAGCATTGATGGTGTGGTCATCGGTGGTGCTTCGGATGGTGCTGCTTATAATCTTCAGGGCCAGCGCGTGAAGCCAGATGCCAAAGGCATCGTGATTAAGAATGGAAAGAAGTATTTGAATAGGTAGGGGGAGGTTGAGTAGTATTCGAAGACAAAAACAATAAAAACCCCATCGGCACACATGGACTCTCATGCTTCGAGTCCCTCACATCGTCTGCCGCCTTTTCCTTGCAAGACCTTCGGTGCTTGCAGATAAAAGTCTGCAGTCGATGTGAGCCCTAACGGGGCTATGTGTGCTGATGGATAAAAACAGCGCTTCGCTAAAAAACAGGAATGGGGAACGAAACGGCTAAAGCCTACGAAACGCTGCGCTACGAAACACTTTGTTACGAAACGGTCTTCGACCTACGAAACGTTGCACTACGAATACGAAACGCTTTGCTACGAAGGCTACACTACAAACTGTTTTTATTGTTTTTAGCTCCTTGTGGCTTGGTACGTAGTACCGTTGCTATGCATGATGTGAAATGTCTGGGAGTAGCGTAGCACTCACAAGGATTTCACAGCGTGCAGGGCAACAAGGAGGCGATAGCCTTCTGACACAAGGAGGGTTTTGAATGTTTTTGTTTTAATCCCATAAACCCATAAACCTATAAACATATAAACCAATAAACCTCAAAATGTTTGGTGGTTTACGAAATGATGCGTATATTTGCAAGCAAATAACTTTCATTAAGACCTAATAACTATTATTACAATCTGAAATTGACTAAACTATATCAAACTATGGGAAAAATGAAGACTATGCTGATGGGGGCAATGATGATGGCTACATGCTCCGTTGGCGCACAGACAAATGTGACTAAGTATATCGAGAACCCGGACTTCGGGGCTCGCTTCGCCGCTTGGGCTAATCCTGGTAAGTTTACTTACAATGTGGGAAGTAACTTCGAGGGAAAGAACGGTGAGGTGTTTCTGGAGAAGTGGGTGGACAAGAGCAGGACGCTCGGCAGTAATGCGGGTATGTCGCAAACGCTGCGCGACCTCCCTACGGGTACTTATACCCTTGTGGTGGCTGCTCAGAACATTTCACAGGCTAACACGGCTAAGGTGTGTACGGGTGCCTTCGTGTATGCTGGGGCTGAAAAGGTGGAGATAAATGAGAGCCGTGACTATTCGGTAGTTTTTACGGTGGTGAATGGTAAGGCTGATATCGGTGTGAAACTCGAGAGCTGTAATGGCAACTGGGTGTGCGTGGATAATTTCCGCCTCTACTATAATGGAGAGAATGCTGACAGCATCGCTGCTGAACAGGCTCGTGTGGATAAGGAACTTGCAGAGCTGAAGGAGCATCTGGCTAATCCTACAGGTGCGATGCCTAAGGTGACTACTGGTGGGTTTGTGCCTACGGGTACTACTATCGCACTGGGACGCAGCACAGTCAGCGGTACTTGCAAGGAGAAGGGCTTCTGCTGGAGCACTGAGCATAACCCTACTATCCTGGACGAGAAAAGTACGGAGACTTTCGACAATAATGGTCTGATATATGTGATGCGAGGACTGAAACCTTCGACTGTGTATTATGTGCGTGCATACGCCATGACAAGCGGTTATCAGGTGGCTTACGGCGAGGAGGGGAAGATTGTCACTCTGCGTAAGGGAGTGATGAGTTACGGTTATGACTTTGCAGGTGATGCAAACCAGAATGCTCGCATCAACAGTGCTTGTGCGGAGTGTATATGGATGTACAACGCATTGAGCTACATTCCTGGTTTCTACCTTAATGTACACTATGTGTATGGTGCTGGAGCAGGTGATGGTACAGCCGACTGTTCGTATGGCGGATGGATGCGTGTGAGCCAGAAGGAGGCTTACCAGCAGACAGGTACTATTCTGCACGAGACAAACCACGGTGTGGGTGTGGGTACTACAAATGAGTGGTACAACAACGCTAATCTCAGAGGTAGTGTGACAAGAGGTCTGTGGCTCGGCCCTCGTGCTACTCAGATGGTGCGTTTCTTTGACAACAACAACACTTCAACCATGACAGGTGATGGCACACACATGTGGCCTTACGGTATCAACGGAGCACAGGAAGACAGTTATCAGCCTTCGAACCACGCTCTGTATTTTGCCAATATCCTCATCACTCATGCTATGCACCAGGATGGTCTCATCTGTAGCAGTCAGGCTGGTTTCGCTATGCCTGCGTATGTGTTCCAGCAGGATGATGACACTAAGTATTACATCAAGAACGAGTCTAAGGACGGAGGTGCGCTTACCAGTTACCTCACCATGACTTCGAGCGGTGTGCTTCGCAATGTGGATGCTTCAGCGGAGGAGGTTGCACAGGATGACAACTACGCATGGAACATCACATTCAACCCTATGACTGGTTACTACATCTTCCGCAATGTGGGAACAGGCAAGTATATCACTTATTCAAGTTCGAGCCTCAAGGGTATGGATGCAGAAACTCCAGGTGCGAGCCAGTCGTTCCACCTCATGCCTTCGCGTGAAGATGTGAATGTGGGCAAGTATAAGGGAACAAGTTTCTGGCTCATCAAGGATAGGTCGAAGGCTCTTGCTACGGGAGCATACAGTGCTTCGGGCTACTACAGCACTTCGGCTGCCACATACGATGCTTCGAACGGTGCTGAGACTCAGCGTTGGATTTTCCTTGAGGCAGACGAACTCTCTGCATTTGAGGCTGAGGCGATTGCTTCGAAGACTGCCGAACTGGAGGAACTCATCGCAAACGCTAAGGCATTGCTCGCTACTCCTCACCACGCTTCATCGGAGACAACCGACCTTGAGGCTATCGAGTCGGCACTTGAGAATACATTGCAGGTAGCGGAAGCAAGCAAGGAGTCGTTCCAGTCGCCTGCAGAGGCTGAGGCTGCCATCACAGGTATTGAGACTGAGATGGTTAATTTCCTTGCTGTGGTGACACCAGACGATGTGGCTCATCCTTTCGACCTCACATTCATGCTCGTTAATCCAGACTTCAAGGATGGCACAAATGGATGGAGCAGTGCGGGTACGGTGAACTACTCATGTGTGGAGTTCTTCCAGTCGAACTTCGACATGAACCAGACCACAAAGCTCAAGATGCCTGTAGGAACATACGAGGTGCGTGCTAATGCGTTCCAGCGTCCAGGTTCGAAGGATGCTACTTACGGACAGGGTGAAACGGACAATGTGAATACTACTCTGTACCTGAAGACTGCCACTCAGAAGGTGAAGAATATATGGGCTGATGCTCAGAGCAAGTCGTTGGGTGGAAGCACATACAACAAGGGCGGTCTCTACATCCCAGACAACATGGAGGCTGCATCGAAGTGGTTCGCTGCGGGATGGTATGACAACAGTGTGATGCTGAAGACTGCCATCAAGGCTACCATCAAACTCGGTATCAAGAGTGCTGGCAACACTACTTCATCGTACTGGAGCATCTTCACTAATTTCCGCCTGTACTACTATGGTTCGTACACTAAGGACAACATCACTGCTATCGAATCCTTTGCAGCGGAATATGATGCTGCCACTCCTGCGAAATACTACGACCTCTCTGGTCGCGCAGTCCAGAATCCTTCACGCGGAATATATATCAGCGGAGGAAAGAAGATTGTGGTGAAGTAGAGGGGGGGGGAACGGCTTCGCCTACGATACGCTTCGCTACGAAAGACATTAAACTATTAAACCTA
>CALBJW010000011.1 GCA_937893145.1 uncultured Prevotellaceae bacterium
ATCTTGTTTTTATCCATTTCTTTGGAATTTTTAAGTCAACCATATTTACAAAAAGGCATACCAAGAAAGAATATATGATATGACGCCAAGTGAATATAAAACAAAACTTTCGCAAGCTTAAATCCCACGAAAGTTTCTTCATATATATGTCAAGAATTAGCTCTGTTATTTATTTTACGATGCATGTAAAACCACCGGCTCCTGCCATCTTTACCTTCATAGGCTTAGATGTCGTTGTTCTGGTAGTATTATGTTCGCAATAGGTAGCCAACTTAGAGGTCTTGCTGCCATCGCGCCAGTATTCTACGGTGCAGGTCTTGTTGCCAGTGAGCGAGGCGAGGTCGAGTTCTATCTCACGAGCCTTGCTGTTGTTTATCACTCCGATGAACCATTTGTCACCACTTCGTTTTGCAACCGCTACATAGGTGTCGGGTGTACCTCCTAAGAATCGGATGTCGTCCCACTCTGTTGGCACTACCTGAACGAAGTCCTCGCCCACCTGTCCATACACATTGTCGGGATGGTCGCAGAACACGCAGTATGGACTCTCATACACCACGAACTTAGCAAGTTCGGCAGCACGGCTGTTCGACACGAGGGTAGGAGTCTGCTGCTTATACTGGTCACGACGCACATTGAGGAAACCGCCAGGTGTGTAGTCCATCTGTCCTGCAAGCAGGCGAGTGTAAGCAAGGGTCACATTGTGTTCTGGTGTCATCTTGTCAGAGAACTTATAATATTCGCTACCCATCACACCCTCACGAGTCAACATGTGAGGATAGGTGCGCTCAATGCCATCAGGCTTGTAGGCACCGTGAAGGTCGAGCATCAACTCGTTCTCGGCTGTAGCCTTGATGATACGACGATACCAGTTTACCATATCCTGGTCGTCACGGTCCATGAAGTCAATCTTCACTCCCTTCACGCCCCACTTATGGTATTCAGGGAATGCCGCCTTGTACTGGTCGTTGTTGTTAGCATCTTCACAACGCAACCACAACCATATATCTACATTCTGGGCATTAGCATAGCGTATCAGTTCGGGCATATCGAGTTGAGGTGCCACATCAAGAATGTCGGCTTCTGGCACGCAGTATGGTCCGTACCAAGTCCAGTCGATAAGCATATATGGCCAGTGTTCGCGAGCTGCAAAGTCGATGTACTGCTTGATGACATCCTGCTCCATATTCACCTCACCACTCCACCAGTGGTCCCAGGCACACATGCCTGGTTTGATCCAAGAGGTGTTCTCCAATACACAGTCGGGATTGAGCGAACGGATTATCTCGCTCTCGATAAACTTGCCCGGATTGTTGCCCACCATCACTACGCGCCATGAGGTATTGATTTTCTCAGCAAAACGAGCCTTCACACCGTCTTCCTCTTCGCCCCAGATAGGAGTGAGTTTGGTGTTGAGCATCAGGAATCCATCCTTAATCTCTGTGCTGCTACCAAGATAGAATGCAGGCCAGTTGTCGAGGTCTGCCTCAAGTACTGCGAGGTAGTTGTTGCGGTCTATCTCTATGAGTCCTGGGAGTCCTGCATGTATGCTGCCCTTGATGTCGCATACAGGAGTCTTCTCGAAAACTCCCTCCTGACTCGACTTGTAACTCTTGCCATCCTGCTCGTATGCGAAGTCTGGTATCCACAGACTTGACTTTGCAGGCACATTGAAACCCGTGAGTTCTCTTGTGACCTGACGATTGCCTAATACTGGAATGCCGTAAAGACCATATCTGAAAGCCACACCATCGTTCATCACACGGAATGTCACATCCATCTGGCGATACTGACCACTCTTCTCCTTGAGTACAAGAGCCAGTTCGGTGTAAGGCACCTTGCACTCCGCATGTTTATTGCGCACAACAGGAGTCCAAGCCTCCACACCCGATACGGCTTTGGCATCGTTCTTTACGGTGAAATTGCCACACATCGGAGCCTCGCCCTTCAGTTCGAATCCCATTGGAGAGGCTGCAACGACAGTCTTACCATCGAAGTCTATGCTGTAGGTCAGGGTCTGTTGGTTGGAAACTTTGAGAGTGATGTGCTTGTCTGGCGACTGTACTTCGTATGTCTGTGCGCAGAGTTTGCCGCACAACGAGAGTAGGAAAATAGATAGAATTGTCTGTGCTTTCATTTTTTGGGGTTCTATTAATCCCCGCAAATATCGACATTTTTGTGCAAATGTCCAAAAAAAAGGGCATCAAAATTGATTTGATGCCCTTTTCGGATTGTTGATATAAAGAACACGGAGACCTATACGGTCTCCTGGACTGAAAGAAATTAATAGAAATTAAAAGAAATTTTATCCAGAAATTATTATTTGACATAGAGTTACATTCACTCAAAAAGTAATTTCTGACCAAGCATCTATGATGCGGAAATTTCTTTTAATTTCTATTAATTTCTTTCAGTTCAGAACATTTCTCAAAATGTTCGTGTATCGTTAGAACTGGAAGTTGTTGAACTTAGCGAAGCCATCGCCGCCGTTGTTGTATTCATCTTCCTCTTTCATGTCCTGAGCAGGTGCGCTCATAACCATGAGGTTTTCTGCTATCATATCTGCTGTTTCGAGTTCGATGTACTCGAGTTCTGGAGTGCTATATGTCTTTTTCATAATTTCCGAGATTTACTTGATTACTTTCTTACCGTTAATAATATAAACACCCTTGACAGCGTTGTTTACACGACGACCACTGAGGTCGTAGATTACATTCTTGCCAGCCTCAGAGTCGATGGTCTCGATAGCTGTAGCGTCTTCGCTTGGGATGAACAACTTGACAGACTGAGTGCCGCCGTATGTGAGGTATGCACGATTAGCACCAATCTTAAGACCGTCATCTGCTACACGATAGAAGCCAAGACCCTTGCTTTCCTGGTTCTGGAGAAGATAGTTGCCTGCACCTGCAGGAACATCTGTGAGAATGAATGCACCTGTGAGGAGTTCGTCTGTATAGAGGTTTTCGGTAGCGAGTGCAACGCCTGAGAGTGTAGTCTTGCTGCCGCCCTTATAATATACAATATAAGGAGTGCAAGCCTCGAACTTGTCTGCCTTTTCAAGGACTACTTCATTGTCTGCACTAACACCTGTGGCCTTGTAAGCAGTAAAGCCTCTTGGTACATTATCTGAGTATGGGAGGATGAATGTACCATAGCCAAGAGAAGAGATATTGAGTGCAACCTCATGCTTAGCTGCAGGAGTAACGCTAAGTGAAGTGTGAGCATTGTTGCCAGAAACACCAGCAAGGATGATGTTATTGCTTGAAGTACCGAGTGTATTCTTGCCATTGCTGATTGCAGCAACAGTTTCTACTGTATAAGAAGGCACAACTGAGAATACTGTAGCATTCTCCTTGTTAGGTGTTGTGCTGAGAGTTGTAGTACCTGAGAGGTAAACCTTATTACCATCCTTGTCGGTGATGCTCACATTGTATGTATTAACAGCTTCGCCAGCCTTCTCGAATGCTACTACCTGATGGAAGTTTGTAGAACCTGCAGCATCTGTAAACTTCATGTTGTAACCCTCGCCTGCCGAAGTGAATGTAACAGCTTTGTCGTTGATGCCTAAAGTCTCATCCTTCATAGTGAGGTTGTAGAGACCCTTTGCTGATGGTCCCTGGAATGCCTTCTCCATGAATGTAGCTTCGATGTCAGCAAGTTTCTTGGCTGCAGCATCAATTTCTGTTGCAGACTTGCTACCACTTTCCTGAACCTTCTTGGCAGCATCCAATGCTTTCTGGTAGTTGTTCACAATAGTCTGATTGTATGTGAATGGTCTATCATCTGTTTCCTTTGTTGCGATGTTTGCCTCTGGGATATTAGCATTAGCAACAGCATTGCCAAGTTCCTTCTCTGCACGCTTGAGCGACTTGATGTGAGTGAGGCGAACATTGTCTGCCTTGAACCAATCTTCACCAATAACATTTACGAGTGGAGTAGTTCCTCCATTAAGAACAATAAGAACAATTGATGTTTCTTCAATCTCGAAATCACAGTTAACATCAACAAATTCGCCATTCTTAGGAGCAGCACTTCCGTTCTTAATACCACCCTTACCAATAACCTGGCCGAGGTTTGCCAAAATACCCTTAAGCACATCTCCAGTCTCACCTTTAATAATCGCACCCAAATCAATACCCTTAATTACATCGCCAAGAATACTTGTAGGAATAGTAATGACACTAAGTTGGCAAGTTGAAGCAGTTAATCCTAATACAGAATATCTTTTAGCATTCATCAAAGCTGATGCACGATAAGCTCCTGCAGGGAGACCAATGATAGGTTGGAATATCATCTGTCCCTTATCGTGAGTGTAGTAATAATAACGATTATGTCCATTCTTCATTGCATAATAGTCTGCATTTACTACTGGGTGAGAGTTTTCAGAGAATTTGCCAAGCGAAATGGCTTCTGCAATTCCTGCAAGTCCACCTGCTGCACCTGCAGCATCTTTGCTGACTGCATTCTTAATGATTTCCAATAAAGAACCTGCAACTTTACTTTCATCAATATCAAGAGTGTACCAACAAGACATATTGCCACGGTCGAATGAGTTGTTGCCGATAAGACCAGTGAAGTTTACATTATCATCGAAACCGCCAAGTCCATCACCCGTAGCAAGGCGAGCAGTACAAGTTGTGCGGAGTGTTGACATAGCAGCATCCATTGCCTTTGTATCAGTAGCAATCTGAAGAGCACCCTTTGCCACAGTACAAGCCGCAGGAACTGCACCGCCCATAGCTTCTGCCTCTTCAATTTCTCGCATACATGCCTGATAGTAGTCAGCTATTGCTTCAAATTCTGCAATCTTGTTTTCGAGGTCTTCTGTAGCCTTGTTGATATCATCTACAGAAGCAGGACGGAGAGACCAAGAAGTTGCTCTACGCTTCACATCCTGAGCAGCGAGTTTCTGTACTTCAATCGCAGCCTTACCCGCAGTTGTCATTCCTTCCATCTTCATTGCCTCATCAGCATGTGCAATAGCCTTGTCAAGACGAGCAAGAGCATCTTGTTTTGCTGCAGGACTTGCATTGTATTCGGATACACTTACAAGTACCCAAACATTATTCTCGTCGGAAGCATCGTTTGTACAAGCAAATGCACCATCATTTACTGTAAGATAGCCTGTGTAAGAAGCTGAATTACGATTAAATGCACCGTATTTCCATGATTCTGTCTTACTAAACTTGTAACCGTCCTCTGCAGAACCAGTGAAAACGAGTTCAGTTTCTTCTCCATCGAAAGAGGCACTTGTACTCTTAGGAGTAGCACTTCCAAAAGTACCACTATTTGCTTCAATTTCAATGGAAGCAAATTTACCATACTTGTTCTGGAGCTTACAAGTGCTTTCTGTTACTGTAGCAGTGAAAGCAAGTGGCGAACCCTCTGCGAGAGTTACATCTTGCGAAACGAACAAGTTTGTAGCCTTATTCAAAATGTAATAAGATGCACCGTCCTCAAGAGTTTGAGGAGTCCATGTCTGCTGTGCTAATGCCTGATGACCTATGAAAGTGCAGCATAGCAACAGCCATAAAGAAAGAATTCTTCTTTTCATAATCATACATTAAATTATAATTGTTAGTAGTAATAAATGCGTTAGTGGCGTAAGGCGTTAGTGGTATGCCTAATAGCTTTAGTGGTTATATTGAATGCGCAAAGATACGATAAATTATTTTAAATGAAAGAAAGAGACCATGTTTTTTGTCGTTTTATATATAAAAAAGGTGTTGCCGCGAGTGCGACAACACCTTTTCATGATGTTATAAAGAATAGTTTCCTTATTCGTTAGAACTGGAAGTTGTTGAACTTGGCGAAGCCATCGCCACCGTTTGTATATTCTTCAACTTCCTCAGACTGCTGCACTGCATGAGAACTATCAATAACAGGGAGTTCTGCAATCATGTCTGCTGTTTCGAGTTCTACATACTCGAGTTCTGGAGTGCTATATATCTTTTTCATAATTTCCGAGATTTACTTGATTACTTTCTTACCGTTAATAATATAAACACCCTTGACAGCGTTGTTCACACGACGACCGCTGAGGTCGTAGATTACATCCTTACCTGCTTCTGAATCGATAGCGTCGATGCCTGTTGCATCTGCATCAAGAGAGAACATCTTGACTGACTGAGCACCATTGTACATGAGGAATGCACGGTTAGCACCAATCTGGAGGCCCTTGTCTGCTACATAGTAGAAGCCAAGCTTGTTATTGTTGTTCTGGAGGAGGTAATTGCCTTGATTCTCAGCAACAGGTGAGAGTTCGTTAGCGCCCTTGAGGATGCCTTCTGTGTAGAAGTTCTGAGTAGCGAGTGCAACACCTGAAAGTGTTTCTTTCTTGCCACCTTCTGCAGAGACGATGTAAGGAACACAAGCCTCAAACTTGTTAACCTCTTCAAGAACTACAGCATTATTCTCAACGCCTGTAGCCTTGTAAGCCTTAACGCCTGAAGGAATCTCAGCATCGTAAGGGAGCATGAATGTACCCCAACCGAGTGAAGAGATATTAAGATCTACATTGTGCTTAGCTGCTGGAGTAACTGCGATAGTGCTGTAAGTTCTACTGCCTGATACACAAGCAAGAGTATTAGAGTTGTTGGCTACACCAAGTGAACGATTGCTATTGTTGAGAGCTGCCACTGTTTCTACTGTGTAAGAAGGAATGACTGTGAACTTTGTAGCATCATTAACATTTGGTGTTGTGCTGAGGGAAGTAGTACCCTTGAGATAATCCTTATTGCCATCAACATCTGTGATGCTTACAACATAAGTATTAACTGCTTCGCCAACATGTTCGAAACCAACTGCCTGATGGTAGTTTGTAGAACCTGCAACATCTGTGAACAACATGCTGTACTGATTGTTGAGATTCTTGAAAGTAACAGACTTGTCTGTGCAGTTAGCACCAGCATCCTTGATAGTGAGGTTGAAGAGACCGTCTGCTGTAGGACCCTGGAATGCCTTATCGAAGAATGTAGCAGAGAAGTCAGCGAGTTCAGAAGCTGCCTTGTGCATGTCGATAGTTGAGTTAGAACCCTTATCCTTGAGAGCCTGAGCAGCATCGTTGAGAGACTTGTACTGGTTAACGAGAGCCTGGTTGTAAGTGAATGGCTTATCGTTGCTTGTTTTGGCTGCGATGTTAGCCTCTGGGATATTAACACCCTTGAGAGCAGCAGCAAGTTCATCCTTAGCACTCTTACGAGACTGAGTCATGACGAGACGAACATTATCAGCACGGAATGGTTCTGCACCTACGAGTGGGAGTGCAATACCAGAGTTGAGCACGAGGATTACGATAGCGCCTTCTTCGATTTCAAACTCTACAGATACCTCTTCAAACTTGTTGCTTGACTGAGGATTGTTGCTGCCTGTCTTGAGAGCACCCTGAGAGATGATAGTACCCATACTACCAATGACACCACGAAGGAGGTTGCCCATGTTAGTTGGGTCTGTAATATCGATATTGCCAATGATGTCGCCAAGAATATTTGTTGGGACAACGATTGCACTGATATAGTTCTGGAATGCAAGACCGCCAAGCAATGTGTTAGAAGTCATGAGTGCAGAAGCCTTGTACGAACCTGCAGGAAGACCAATGAGTGGCTGGAATACTGGCTGACCTGTTGTACCAAGTCCACCGACGATACCACCATTCTGAGTGTTGTAGTAGAAGCGGTTGTGTCCTTCTGCCACAGCATTAGGAGCTTCGTTCACAACTGGCTTTGAACCATCTGCGAAGTCCTGAATCTTAACAATACCTGTCAATGCACCAAGACCACCGCTTGTAATTGCACTCCACAACTTAGTCAGGTCTGATTCGAATGACAATGTGTACCAACCTGCCATCGAACCGAAGTCGAATGAGTTGTTAGCGATAAGACCTGTGAAGTTAGTGTTGTCCTTGAATGGAGTAAGATCGCCAAGGAGTGACTGACCAGCTACCGCTGCTGCTGCCGCAATGCGGAGAGTAGTGATTGCAGCCTCCATTGCTTCTGGAGTATTAGCCGCCTCGAGTGCTGCACGAGCTATGGCAACCTCAGCAGAAACGATACCACCAAGACCATTGATTTCTTCAAGTGCTGTAATAGCTGCATTGTAGTTAGGGAGCAGAGCCTTCATGTCCTCTATTGCCTTGAAGAGGGCATCGGCAGTATTGTTCATAGAAGAAATTGTAGTTGTTGGAAGACCAGAAACAGTCAAAAGGTATTGAGCTGCTGTACGCTGAGCAACAACATTTGTCACAGCACCAAACAATGGGCCACCATCCTGAAGAATCTCATTAGCTGCTGCTACAGCCTCCTGAAGGCGCGCTACCGCATCCTTTCTTACTGCATCACTACTGTTGTACTCTTCTTCGCTTACAAGAACCCAAACATTATATGAGTCAGACTCAATAGTCTTCTCTGCAAGAGTAGCAGAATTACCTGCTGGAAGAGCAGAAAGATATGTCTTGTAAGTTGCTTCCTGACGCAAGCCACCGAAGAAACCACCATACTGCCATGTTCTCTGAGTACTCAAAAGGTATCCATCGTTAGCTTCTGTAACTGTGAAGTTAGTCTTAGAACCTGTAGGAGAAACCGTAATAGAAGTTGGAGTACCCTGACCACCTGTACCAAGAAGACCTTCATCTACATTGATTGTAAGGTTGAGGTATGTGCCATCCTCATTCTTGAACGCGTATGTACCATCTTCGTTTGCTTCAGCTGTAAATACCATTGAACCGTGGTCGAGCATAGTATTTGAACTGCCAATGAAGTAGCCTGTTGCCTTGTTTATGAAGAGATAATTAGCACCATCTTCAAGAGCAACTGGTGTCCAATCCTTTGAAGGGTCTGTAGTAGTAAAGAGGTTTACATTTGTGAGTTCAGCACCGTTCACATTGATAGTATAGTTGCCAGCCTCCTTAGTATAGAATACATAAGAATAAGAAGCACTCTGTTCTGCATTTGGAGCAGCAAAGCGTACTACCTCATTACCGTTACCATCCTTGATGGTTACTGTAGTAGTACCTGTATAGTTGAATGTCAACTTATATGCCTGATTGCCCTTGAGAGGCATGATGTTGTTTGGAGCATCATTACCATAAACATCTGTGATAACAGTACCAGCTTCAACGGCATTAACCTCACGAGAGTTAGCCTCCCATACTTTACTATCTGTATTCCAGTCAAAAGGATTAAGGCTATTTGCTCTAAGATTATTATAAAGTGTATTGGCCTCTTCTTGAGAATAGTTTGCTTCATTTGCTATAATATCAAGAGCTTTAGCATAGAGAGCACGATACTCTTTACCTGTGTATGGAGCATATTCGTTTCTTGCAAAACCAAGTTTTGCTTCTGCAGTGGCAATAATGCCCTCTGCGTATGTAATGCCCTTCTTCAAGTTGTCAAGGCTAAGAGCCTTCTTTGTTGTACCACTTACTGGAATAACGATTGACTTATCGCCTACGGCAATTGTTACATTTCCGCTATGAGAAGCAGAAGAAACATTTCTACCAAGAGTAGGAGTATTATAAGTAATTACAATTTCTGTAGTTGTTGGAGCACCATTACCACCTTCAATTGTAGCAGGAGATACAGTGAAGATGTTATTATCACTACTTACTGTTACATCTCCTAAACGAGGTGAATAGTTGAGAGCTACAACGATTGTTGGTTGGTTACCAGTTACAACATTACCAAATTCTGCCGACTCCTTGTCTGCCGAGAATGTGTTATCATACTCCTCTGCTTTAACGAAAATCCAACGAGCAGTACCGTCGTTAGCATTTTCTGCAATGGCAATTGTATTTTCTGCTGTTGCAGAAACATAGCGTGCAGCCCTTGATAAACCGCCTGTCTGGACTGTAGCATTGAGAGTGTAGTAATTCTGATTACGACCTCTGTTCAAAACATTGACTGGAGATGCAGCATTTGTAGCGACAGACACAACCCAATTCTGGTTGAAAAGAGTTCCTGTGTTTATACTTGTCACACTAATGTACTTCTCATCCTGTGACTTTACAGCACTTCCTTCCACAGTCCATGTGGTAGAAGGGTCTGCACTCAAAGTGTTGTTATCGTTGAGATAAGTCTTTGTCCCAACATTGTAGAGGTAATACTCAACGCCAGCTTGAACTTCTTCAAACTTAGGTTGCCATCCCTCATTCTGCGCCATTGCCCGATTCCCCACTAATGAGCAGCATAGCAATAGCATTAACGAAAATAATTTTCTTTTCATAGCTATAAAAATTAATAAAATAAGTTAGCTTCGATTAGTCCATACATTAAGAGTTAGATAGCTGCTTGGAGTTAGTTAAGAGCCAGTTTCACTACAAAACGTATCAGAGTCGTCTATAATTTTTGCAAAAATACAGATATTATTCCTAAAAACAAAGCGTTATACACCTTATTTTATATATAAAGGCCCTCTTTCCATCGAAAGAGAGCCTAAAATGCTAGTTATTTATGTTTTTTGACAAGTCTTCGGAGAGTTGGGAAGCTTGCGTGCCTTTCGCCACAATCTTATGCTTTTTGTCAATCAAGAAATATGTGGGCACTTCGCTTACACCAATCTGCTTAAACGGTTTGGAGTCGAAAGCACGAGGGTCGCAATAATGCTCAATGGTGGTGAGGCTATCAAAACGAGTCATGTTGCGCCAGCGGTCATATTCATTGTCGATTGAGAAAGCCACGATACGCAACTGCGACTTGGTGTTGTCATTGGATGCCTGTCGAAGCTTACTCATGAACTCGTACGATGATGTTATCCATGTGGTCCAGCAAAGGAAAAGGGTAAGCTGACTATCGGTCGTGGACCAGAGTGCGGTCTTCTTCCCTTCCACACCTGGTAATTTGACATCAGGGAATGTGTCGCCGATGTTCAGTCCCTTGATAGCCTTGACCTGAGCCTCAAGAGTCATGAAGTAAGGTTGTTCCTTGTGGACAGGACGAAGCATCTCAAGCACTTCGGTAAGCTCCTTATATGTAGTCTGTGCATTATGCACAAAGTAGCGTTCAAACAAATAAAGTGACACAACGGACTCAGCATGTTCGGACATGAAACGACGAGCCTTTGCTTGTGTGTCGGAATAGGAGGCATTCTGTATGTCGGAACGGAACTGATTCATCAGTTTGTTCTCTTCATTACCCGATGCCTTGTAGTTGTTGAGGGCACTTGAAACCGCATCGTACTCCACCTCATCGCCAGGACCGATGAACACTACCTGTTCAAGGGCATTAGGGAAGAGGATGATGTAAGGGGTTGGTTCGGCTGCCACACCGCCGTAATGGAATTTGCCAGACTCAATGCGCAGCGTGTCGAAACGTGCATTGTCGTCTAACGTATTGAAGATGTATATCTCACCGGTCTCCATACCGTCGATGGAACCGTTGAAACGAAAAGAATCACCACTTGGTCCGCACCCCACAAAAATGAGGAGTGCGGCAAGTGATGAAACGTAGAGTGATATTTTCTTATAAGAAATCATTTACTTGAGAAGACCACTGATAACTTCCTTGAAACCAGCGAACTCAACGTCGTTGAGTGCCTTAGAAGCGAGTGAACGATCGAGTGACACAGCCTTTGTGAGTGCTGAAGTGAGAGCTGTTGTGTCATTTGTACGAGCACCAAGGATAGCCTTGAGGTAATATGTGAGTGCATCTGGGTTCTTGATAGCGTCGATAGCTGACTTTGCACCAGCATAGTTGTTAGCAAGAATCTGTGCAAGAGCTGCAGTGTTGTTGCTTGTCTTGTTGAGGAGAGTAGCTGCTTCACCATACTTACCATTGATGATGTTGAGGAGTGCTGTAGCCTCTTCGATGCCGTTTGCACCTGGAGCCTTAGCAAGGTACTGCTCTGCTGCAGCAAAGTTACCTTCCTGAATAGCGATGATACCAAGGTTTACGTTTGGTTCACCAGCTGTTGGGTTTACAGACTGAGCCTTAGCGATGTACTGCTTTGCAAGGTCGTTGTTACCTTCTGCAAGTGCAATAGAAGCGAGGTTGTTGAGTGAACGGTAGTCGTTTGGATAGAGTTCTACAGTCTTTGCATAAATCTTCTTTGCATCTGGAGTACCCTTTGTGAGAACACCACCTGCATAGAGGAGTTCTTCAACGCTGAGCTTAGAAGCATCGTCATCGAACTGAGCAACGATTTCCTCATCGCTACGACCGATAACATCGTAGTTGATGATCATACGTGAACGACGGAGTTCAGGGAGAACTGCCTTAGCGAGGTCACCATAAACTGTTGAGATGTTGCGGATTTCCTGTTCACGCTGCTCTGGGTCCTGATACATAGAGAGAACACGGAGGATAACATCCTTGTCCTGAAGGTTTGACTGCGAAACGAGTTCCTGGAAACCTTCCCAGTCCTCAGCAGTATATTTCATGTTTACATCACCATCAAGCTTCTGGCGACGGAGCTGCTGCTTAGCGTAGTTCTCAGAAACCTCACCACGACGCTCTGCAAGACGTTCGTTGATAGTGTATGCACCATCTGGAGAAGCGTAAGCACTTACGTCGATGTTCTTGAGAACGAGGCTGTGCTGGTCGTCCTTGATATTCTTGAGTGTAGCGATGAAGTCCTTAACTGTCTGGCCATTGAGCTCTGAACCACGGAGGTTAGACTGACCGATAAGGAACTTGATGTTTGCTGCCTGCTTCTGGCTGATGATACGCTGGAAGTTGTCTGGTGCAGTACCGAAGTTACCACTCTTTGCAGTCTCGCGAGCGAGAGCAGCAGTAGAGAGCACACCGTAACCAATCTTTACCTCTGGAGCCTTGAGAACCTTGTTGCCCTTCTTTGCCTCAAACTGCATGTAGAGGTCGCTTGCTGCCATAGCATCTGTGTAAGGGAATGATGTACGCATAGTTGCGTGACCACCGTTTGAGTAAGAGATGACAGTGTTGTTAGCCTGTACCTTCTCGCCCTGGAATGTAGCACTGGCACCTACTGTCTGACCACCATTGTACTTGAGTACTGGAACACAAGTAACGACAGCCTTCTTTGGGAATGCCTTTGCTGGGATGTTAGCACTGATTGTTGCAGGAACCTCACCACCTACATACTCGAGTGGAGTTGGAGTAACCTGGAAGTTGTCTGCAGTGAGCTTGAGTTTGCTACAGCTTGCGAGCAATGCTACTGCTGGAAGAAGAAGATAAACGTTCTTTTTCATTTGATTTGTTAATAATAGTGTTTTTAGTTTATAATTATAGTGTATTTATCACTTCGTGAATTTCTTTGTCAATGTCTTGACTGGATACCAAACCGATGCGAAGCCCACAATGACTACTGTGGCAAAGACGAGCAACACATCTGTGAGGTGAACACTGACTGGATAAGCATTGATGATGTAGGCATCGGTATCAGCACCAAACTTGATGAGTCCGTACTTCTGCTGAATGAAGCAGAGCACAAGACCAAGAGCAAGACCAATGACTGCTCCGAGGAGGGAAATCATTCGACCTTCATACATGAAGATGTTGGCAATCTGCTTGTCGGAAGCACCGAGGTTGCGGAGTGTCACAGCATCATCCTTCTTGTCAATGATGAGCATTGAGAGTGAACCGATGATGTTGAAACATGCTATCATGAGGATGAACGTGAGGAAGATGTACGATATGAACTTCTCGATGTTCATAATCTTAAAGGTGTCCTCCTGCTGCTCATAACGGTCCTGAATGATGTAGTCTTCACCAAGAATCTTCTTCAAGTTCGATTTTGCACCATCTATGCTTGTGCCTCCATTGAGACGAAGCTCTACGGCTGTCACATAACCATCACGTTCGAAGAGACGACGAGCGAAATCTATGCTTGTGAGGATATAGCTATTGTCATACTTGCTCTGTTTCACCATGAAGGTGGTACCAGACGAGAAGAGTTGTTCGTTGTTGAAACTCTCCGTTGGGTCCTGAAGGTCAATCTCCTCACCCTGTCGAGGTGCATATACCTCGATTGGAGTGTCAAAAACCTCCTGCGAGGTGAGTTGCTGAAGAAGTGTCGTACCAGGAATACCATAATCTATGACATCAAGTGTGAGTTCAAATGTTCCCTCACCCTGTAGGATGTCATCGATATGTGTCAGTTCCTCAAAGTTGTCATCCACACCTTTCACCGTTGCCATCACCTGACGATTGTTGAGCATCAGTAGGGCTTGGTCCTCTATGGTCTCTGTATATACGGCAACATCCTTGTACGACTTGACCTTTCTCAGTTCTGGAGCATCAGCCTCCATGTACTTGCCCGTAGCAGGAGTAATCTTGAGCTGTGGATCGAAAGCAGTAAAAAGGTCTGCTACCATGTCCTGAAAACCATTGAACACGCTAAGGATACAGATAAGTGCTGCCGTTGCTATTGCCACACCACACACCGACACACCACTAATGATATTAATGGCATGATGCGACTTCTTCGAGAGAAGGTAACGGCGGGCTATGTAGAATGGGAATGACATTACTTATTAAGCAGGCGGTCGATGTTCTCAACATAGTCGAGAGAGTCATCGATGAAGAACTTGAGTTCTGGGATGATACGAAGCTGATGGCGTTCAAGGTTGCCAAGAGCGAAGCGAATCTGACTTGTCTGCGCATTGATGTTCTCGAGTATCTCCTGTGCCTTGTCGGATGGGAAGATACTGAGGTATGCCTTTGCAACAGAGAGGTCTGGGCTGACACGAACTACCGACACCGAGATAAGGATACCACGTGTCTGGCGTGTCTGCTGCTGGAAGATTGTGCTGAGGTCTTTCTGAATGAGACGAGCAATCTTATTTTGTCTTGTTGTTTCCAATTATTTCTAAAGTTTATGAGTTTATAGGTTTATGAGTTTATTAAGTGTCCTCCCTTTTTGGGGGGATCAGAGGGGGAGCTTCTTTATTATTGTCAAGCCATCCCTCAGTGGCAAAATGACTTTCTCCACACGGGTATCTTTGGCTATGAAGTCGTTGAAAGCCTGTATGCCACGAGTTTGGAGGTCACATTCCTTAGGGTTCTTGTCAAGCACATGTCCATCCCACAGGGTATTGTCTGCCAGGATATAACCACCAGGATTGAGATGTTTGAGCACGAGTTCGTAGTACTCAAGATAGATACGCTTGTCGGCATCGATGAAAGCCAGGTCGAACTGAGTGTTCAGTTCTGGAACGATGTCGATAGCATCGCCGATGTGCATCGTGATGTTGTCGGCGTATGGTGAGTTCTTAAACCAAGGAAGTGTGAAGTCCTCCTGTTCATCGTTTATCTCAATGGTATGAAGATGGTACTCATCCTTGCCCCATCCCTCAGTCTTGGCCGCAGCAGCCTGACCTTCCGCAAGGCAAAGTCCCGAATATCCGCTATAAGTGCCAAGTTCGAGAATCTGCTTCGGACGAATCATCTCCACGAGCATCTTCAGTATTCTGCCTTGCAGGTGTCCACTCGCCATGCGTGAATAGAGCAGATGCAGATTGGTCGCACGGTAGAGCCTGTGCAGATACTCACCCTCAGGGTCGATATGCTGACGGATGTACTCGTCTATATCATCCTGAAACTGCTGAACGTCGGAAATTAGTATGTCTTCTCGCATTGTGCCAACAGTGCTTCTACTCCAAGTCTGTAACTATCCAATCCGAATCCACAAATCACACCAACACAAGCACACGAAATCATGCTCTTGTGGCGAAACTCCTCACGGGTATGCACATTCGAGATATGCACCTCAATGACAGGAGTGTTCACGCCTCGGATAGCATCCTGCAGCGCAACGCTCGTATGAGTATAGGCACCAGCATTGAGCACTATACCATCCCACGAGAAGCCCACTTCATGAATCTTATTGATCATCTCGCCCTCCACATTCGACTGGAAATAGTCAAACTCCACCTCCGGGTAGCGTGCTTTCAGTTCCTCGTAATAGTCAAGAAAACCGCGAGAACCATAAATGCCAGGTTCACGCTTACCAAGAAGGTTCAAATTCGGGCCATTAAGAATTAGAATCTTCATATCTTTGTGTATAAATCGATTTACCGTGCAAAGGTACAACATTTTTCTTAAAAGAAAAAAGAAATCCAAATAAATAGGTCAAAACTACTGGACTTTTTAAAAATTTTTGTTTTTATAAAAGCTTTAAAAGTTCTACTAATCCACTTTTGGAAGCACCACTATCTGCAAGAAGCTTATGCTCCCGAACTGTACACATACGCAAGACCAAGAAATAAGATATACTATCTTATCGCAGAAGATATACTATCTTATTTCAGAAGATATACTATCTTATTACCAAAACTTACGCATGTTTCTGTTCCAACCTGATCATATCGAACAGAAACATCCGGAAAATTTCAAAAAGTGTAGATTTGTCCGCTTCGACAAACCTATTCAAGTGAATTAGTAGAACTTTTAAAGCTTTTTTTAAAACAATTTATTTTTTATTCAATTCTTCCGTACTATCAGTTTGTAGAAGAATCGAACTACCTTGCCGAGAGGGGTGTAGCGAATGCCCCAATCCTTGATGGCTTCGGTGAAGAGTTGTTCGATGTGTGGGTCTTTCTGCGGGTTATCTACCTTCACTAAATGGATTGGTTCTTGGAGAGGTTCGCGGTCGAATTCGTACCATTGGAGGAGGTCGAAGCTCTTGAAGTGGGTACCGTTCTTGAGACCTATGTTGCGAACCATAGTGCGAGAAGGGGTGAGGCAGAGTCCGCCAGCCTTGTAGATGGCGAGTTCCCAACAGATGTCCCAAGGGATAGGACGCTTGTCGAGACTCTTGAGGCATGGGAATACTCCTCCGTACTGGATGGCATTGATGTCATCGGGTGTCATGCCCTGGAGTGCTTCTTCGCGAGTGTTGAAGTGATGGAAATATTTCTGCCAGCGGTCACGCCATGTGCCCCATCCCCAACCTGATGGGTGAGGGGTGAAGTAGAAGCCCCTTCCTACCCCTCCACAAGGGGAGGGAACTCCACCCGGATGGTGATCGCTGCGCTTGGCTGTCCCCTCCCTTTGGGGGAGGGTTAGGGAGAGGTTTGTGAATCCACTCACATGCATAACCTTCTCTACATCTTGGTACATATCGAAGGCATCGTTCATGTATTGAAGGTAGTAGGGAGATGTGCAGATGTCGTCTTCGAGGACTATGATGCGGTCGTGAGTCTCGAAGACTTGGGCAATGCCTTCGGTGATGTTTCGTTCGAGGTAGATATTCTCTGGACGCTCTATAATGGTCATGCTTCGGAGGGCATGAGTCTGATTGATATCTTTTTGAACCTTATGCAGATAGGTGCGCACTTCGTTCACCATGCGCCACGACTCTTCGTTCTTGCCTCCATCGGAGAAGACATAGAGGTCGGTCTCCGCAGCAAGGGTGTTGCGAAGAAGGTGTTCAATGGTCTTCTGGGTGTTGTCCGCACGATTATAAACGAACATTGCTACGGGTGCTGTCATAGATATTGTTCAAGGAGTTTGGTGTCCGACTTATATGTTATCTTCATGCAAGCCTCATCGCCATCAACGATGTGGACAGGGATGTCGGGACGATAGCGGAGGACTATGCCGCAGTCGTCCGTTGCCTTGAAGTCTGGGTCTTGCAGTCCTATCTCGTAGGCATTGCGGATGATGCTGATGTCGAAGCCCTGTGGTGTCTGAGCGCGACGGAGGGTACTGCGGTCTGGCACACTCTTTATGATGCCATCTTCGATGAAGAGAATAGTATCAACTGATGGTTGTGCTACTCCTACAGCTTGACAAGTTTGAAGTTTCAGAACCACATCATCTATTATCTTCTGAGTGACAAGTGGGCGAGCCGCATCGTGGAAGATGAGGTTGCAGTCTTCATCCTTGTAAGCATTTATGGCAGAGAGACTTGAGTCGTAGCGTTCTTTGCCTCCTACGAGTATTCTTTGCAACTTCTTCCAACTGTTGTTTGAGGCTATTTCTTGCATAGTCTCTACATTGTCAGCACTTACCACAACGGCTACTTCATCAATATTCTCGTTCTTGTCAAATGCATCGATGGCATATTCGATGACCATACGACCACGAATCTCAAGATATTGCTTCGGCACATTCGTACCCATTCTTTTGCCCGAACCTCCAGCCAAGACTATAGCGATGTTATGTTTCATTTTTTCTTCAATAAAAAGTTAAGACACTCCTTCAATATGTTTGCACCAAGCAACCACAACGCAGCAAAATAGATAAAAGCCGCGATAATAATGCGGGAGATGAGCAGAACATATAGATTTTCAATGCTTTGTGTTAGGAAATATGTTGCAATCATTGTACCTGCCGCTATTGTAAGGAAAGGCACAATGTCCTTGATGGCTTGAACGAAACCAAAACTTATCTCTCTCCACACAAAGAAATGCCAAACGCCAATCCACAACACTACGATGCAGACATACGCCCACACCATAGTTTCAACACTTCCCCCACACTGCTGAATGCCAAGTACGGTACTCAAAAGGATGACTCCCTGACAAATGACATTCCACATATATATATTGGACTTTCCACGAGAGATAATCATGTTGAAATAGAGGGTTGCGATAGGGAGGAATGCTCCACCGATACAAAGTATTCGCATGAGATTGGCAGACTTGAGCCACTTGTCCGTGATGAGTGTCTCGATAAATTCTGGCGAGATAAGTGATAGCCCAAACATCACAGGAAAAGAAATGAAACAGGTGAACCTCAGCATCTTACTGAATGCTCGGCACAAGCGTTCTGGGTCATCGCCCACCTGTACGAATGTTGGTTGTGCCACTCCCTGTACCATACCTGTAATGGTTGATGCACCCATCGTATTCCACTTGTTTGCCTGATTGTATCGTCCTACTACATTCTTATCATAGAAACGACCAAGCACTACGGAGAAGATGTTGTTGTTCACTTGGTTAACGATGTTGGTAATGAGCATCTTGCTTGAGAATCCAAACATCTCACGGATTGGTTGGAACGACACTTTTAAGGATGGTTTCCAGCCACTCAACACCCAACTCAACACACTCACGCAGAGGTTGAAGGTGATGGTTTGTGTTGCCAATCCCCAGTATGCCATTCCTTTATAAGCCATAACGATACCTACCGTACCCGACACAAGCAATGATGTCAAACCCATTATAGCAAGTTCCTTCTGCTTTATCTGCTTTGCAAGTATGGCTCTTGGCACAATGCTGAACGAAGCAATGAAGAAACCGAAGAAGCAATAGCGCGATAATGGTAACAGCAAAGGTTCATTATAGAAGTCTGCTATGAGTGGAGCACACAGGAAGAACAGCACATAAAGCGAGAAACTGACACATATATTGAACCAAAATACGGAGTTGTAGTCCTTATGCGTAGCACCTTTCTTGTTGATTAAGGCTGTAACAAAACCACTATCCTGCAACGAGTTGGCAATAAGTGTGAAGATTGTCAACATACCGATAAGACCGTAGTCCTCCTCACAGAGTTTACGAGCAAGCACAATGCCGAACACCGCATTCAGTATCTGCGTTGCCCCATTGTTGAGTGCTGCCCAAAAGAGTCCTTTCGCTGCCTTATCTTTAAGATTTTCTGCCATTGTACATTTATTTTAGTGCAAAGATAACTGTTTTAAGTGAAGAGTGAAGAGTGAAGAGTGAAGAATTTGCTTCCGCAATAGTATTTTTGCAGGTGATTCCTATCTTTTTTCTCTTCCGGCAGGAAATTCTTCACTCTTCACTCTTCACTCTTCACTAAAATTTGTAATTTTGCACAAAAATACAAATTATGGCATTTGACCCCAACGAATTAAGAGCAAAATATAATCCCGTCGGCTCTACTATATATAAAATGCAGATGCGAATGCTCGAGATACTCGAGGAGATAGACAAGATCTGCAGTCGTCACGGCATACCTTACTGGTTGTCGGGTGGTAGTATGCTTGGTGCTGTTCGTCATCAAGGCTTTATCCCTTGGGATGACGACCTTGACATTGAGATGCTTCGTCCCGACTTTGAACGACTTATGAAGATTCTGCCCAACGAACTGCCAGAGCATCTTGCATTGCAATGGCACACTACAGACAAGAACTACTTCTTCCAGTTTGCTAAGGTTCGTGACCGCAACAGCCAACTCTTTGAACGAAATGGATACGACAAGGTGTTCAAGGAACATGGCATTTGGGTTGACATCTTCCCTCTCGAAGCCACTCCTCGTTGGATTCACAACCTCTCAAATCTCACATTCGGACACACATACAAGATGATGCGAACAGCACAAAATCCAGAGTCTGCGATGTGGAAGGTCAGAACTCTTGCTGCTATAAACCGTAACATCATCTTCCCCGTACTCAGAGGATTATCAAAGATTTTCCGTACTCCATACTACGACTTTGCTCTCGGCATTCCATACTTCCAGAAGAGTCTAAAGGAGGACTACTTGCCTGTTCGCAGAGTGAAATACGAACACACCTCCGCCCTCATCATGAAGGAGGCAGAGAAATGTCTTGCATACAGATATGGAGACTATATGCAACTACCTAAGAATCCTGGTTCGGAATACCACTCGGATGACATCAAGATTTGGTAAGATGCCTACTTATTTGTCTTGCCAAATCGTCCACTTAACCACGGAACTCGTTCTACATGCGGAACGAGCAGGAAGCAGATGACAAATATCATAAATATAAGTATGGTGTAGTCGTCCCAATGTCCACGAAGAGTGCGAACATTGGCTGAGCGAGTCATCTTGTAGAACATCATGATTGGATAATGCGCCACGAAGAACACCATCGAGTGCTGTCCTATATATCCAATCACAGGAATGCGTGGGATATTGAGATTGAGCAATATACCCGACAATCCACACAGTGCAAGTGTAATGGCACATACCGTAATGAGAGGATCGCCTACCCAAATATTATCAACCATAGTATATGACCCTGCATACATATAGTTGAGGATGCAGAATCCAATGGTCATAACCACTCCTACCGCCAAAGAAGCCTTTCGCCCAAGTCGTTCCATGATGAAGTGCCACAGGCGACCGAGATAGAATAGATAAATGCCAATAAACACATTATCCAGTCCAAGCCACAGAGGGTTTTCCTTCGTCCACATCCAATAACTGATGAATGGAAAACCGAGAATGAACCAATGTATCTTGAAGTTCAGCACCGAACGATTCTTATTCCATCGCAACGACTCAGGAATAGGAATGCGAAGCAATGGAGGCACCTTTGCTATGAAGTGGCACACGATGTACGAGATGAAGAACGAGAAGAGGAACCAACATGGTATGTTGCCATAGAACTGGCTCGACTCCCAGATATGCTTTATCTCGACCTGCTTGCATAGTGCATTGTTTGGATCAAGGATAAACCACACAAAGAAGAAATAGAGGATATTGCCAATGAATCCCCACACGAGGTATGGCACAATGAGTTGTTTGAACTTCTTTTTGCAGAACTCACGCGAATCACCGCTCACAGTCTTATTGAAATATCCTGCCTTGAAGAAGAAGAAGGACATGAAGAAATATGACCATTGCATGATGATGGTCCACCACTCCTCCTTACCAAATCCACATGAATTGGTGATGTGAAGCATTATCATTCGGATAATGCAGATGCCACAAAGGAGGTCGAATGCATGATTGCGTTGTTTCATTTTCTACCAAACAAATATTCTTTGAACAATGGACTTACCCTCAACACATTGCTAACAAGACAACAGAAGGCGATGACAATGAGTGCCACCGATACTGCACATACCACATCCACCACAAAGTTCGGATGATACTTATCGAGCCAAGGTCCTACCATCGGTAGTTTTGGAAGCAGGATGAAGTGCAAAAGGTATATGTCGAGGGTACGAACACCTATATACTGCAAACCTCTTCCGAGGAGAGTGTCCTTTGTGAATGAATCCTGATAATGGCGGAAGAACATCACAACCATAAACATCAGAGTGTACATAGCAAGAGTCTTTGGTGCGTTGGTCCACTCCATCTTCATAGTGTGCCACTTGAAGATATCTGCACAACAGAAGAAAGCAAGTGTAGCAACAAGTGGGAAGAACCACTTCGCATCAAAGAGTTTTTGCACCTTGTCCCAATGGCGATGCACAAGATTGCCCATCACGAAGAAATGCATGAACTTAAGTGTCTCGTAAAGCGATGAATACATCATGAAGTCTGTCTTGTACCACTTACCAAATTCTTTTGGCATATAAAGGCTCAAGTATGCAAAGAGGCTTACTGCCCACAATATCCAAATAGGTATATTAGAGCTCTTCAACTTCTGCGCTATCCATGCCACAATATAATATATAAGGAACATCTGCAGCAGCACCCAAGTGAACCAATAACCACCCTTCGTAGGCAGAGTCATACACTTCACGAAGCCATCCCAGAATGGCATCTTGGACTTCAGAACGAGGAACACACACAGGAATACGAGTGCAGGAAGTACCTGTACCTTTATTTTCTTCCAAGTAAGTGAACAGAACGAAGCTGCGTTCCACACCCACTTACTCTTGTATGCGAGAAAACCGCTCACGAAGAAGAACAATGGCATACGAAACAACACGAGGAAAGGAAGCGATGCCGATATCTTCTCGCTCTGCCCAAAACTCATCTGTGCCACATGGTACGACACGACAAGTATCATGGTGAATCCTCGCATGGCATCAAGCCATTGCATCCTTTGCTTACCTTCTGCCATCTTTTATCATTTTTACAAGTTTATCACTCTTACCGCTCAATAATTTGCGTGTGAACATCTTGTCGCTCTTGATTAGTCTGTCATAATCCGTCTCGTCCATCACCTTGATAACTGGTTCATAGTCGATGAAATGCATTGGAGTGAGTGCATCAAGTCCAGGATAAGGACCATCATATTCGATACAACGAGACTTGAATTCGGAGTTGAATGCAACGGTCTGGATAAAGGTCTCAGCAGAACCGAACGAGTCCATGAAATAGTCCCTCACCTTCTCGTTATCACAATATTCATCGATGAGTCGCTGTGCCAAATCCTCTGTGATACACCACCAAGCAGAACCTTTATACAAGGTCCATCCGTTTGGAAGAGTAAGACTCTTCTTCATTCCTAAGGCAGACTTCAGTTTGCGACAAAGAATGCCTATCCTTTCATTTGTCTTATTGCTCAGCAAACGAAAACTGAAGAATGGGCGCGATGTGGTGTAGAGTTCTGTTTGCTTAGCAGGTGTATCAGGATGTGTCATGTTTACCCCCATAAGGATTTCCTTATCGCCAATCGACTCTAAGTAACTCGTGATGCGTTCGTTGGACCAAAGAGGATAATCCATTCCGCTGAGGAAAAAGATACGATCGAAGTGCCTTTTGTAGTCAACAGCAGCTGCTATGAGTTGCATCTGATAGCACACTTCAATAATAGTACCCCATCGCACGTCACACCTTTCCTCTATGAAATGGATATTTTCACCTTGAATTATGGAAGTAAATTTAGTGATGTCCGACTTCTTGTCGATATGTATGAAGAAGTCCGCGTCCTCGTGCAAGGCTTCTATCAGACGCTTCAACTGAGGAGCATCGGTATGTGCTGATATGAGATAGGCTATATTCATTTTTTCTCCGTTTTAAATCGTCCTGACAACCAAGGCACACTCTCCACATACGGAACGAGCCAAGTGCAGAAGCAGAACACAAATACAATAAGTATTATGAAGTCATCCCAACGACCATAGATGCTACGACCGAAAGAGATGTGGGTAAAACGATAGAACTGTAGCAATGGATAGTGCGCCACGAAATAGACCATCGAGTGCTGACCAATATAGTTGATGACAGGAATGCGAGGCAAGGGCAACTTGATAAGCAATCCCGACAATCCTATCAAGATGATGAAGGTGTTCACGAATGCTGCCAACGCATCTCCCCTGAACTTATTCGTACTCATGTGATATTCACCATGCCACAGCACATTGCTTACAGCAAAGATGACAATAAGAAGAGTACAAAGTGCCAAAGCTTGGTTTCGAGTCAACCTCTCAAGGCACCATCGCCATCCTCGTCCTATATAGAAGAAGAAGGCTCCCATAAATACATTACTCAAACTCATAGGCAATGGATTGTCCTGAGTATAAAGCCAATAGCTAATGAACGGGAAAGTGAGAAGTATAACGGTCTGGAACACAGACACAGGTTTCACAATATGTATCTTCTTCATGAAATGCACCAGCACATAAGCCGAGAAGAACGAGAAAAGGAACCATACAGGTTCGTTTCCCCAGAAACTACTTGTCATCCACAGGTGACTCCATTCCATCGGTTCGATAGGATGATGATAACGGTCTATCTCAAATGGCAGATAGAACGCATACACCAAGAATCCTATTGTACCCCACACAACATAAGGAATGAGAAGTCGCTTTGCCTTGTCCTTGATGTACTCCTTCGAATTGCCCGCAACAGTCTTGTTGAAGTACCCAGCCTTGAAGAAGAAGAAACACATGAAGAAGAACGACCACGCCATCACAGTCTTCCACCACTCATCACCCTTATGTCCACAGAAGGTGATGGTGTGAAGCGTTACCATGCGGATAATGCATATTCCACATAGGAAGTCGAATGTATGATTGCGTGATTTCATATCGCAAAATTACTTCTTTTTTTTGAATCTGCCACTCAACACCGGCACTTTTTCCACTATTGGCACCAGCCAAAAGCATATTACCATCACAAAAACAGCCAGAATGATAAATTCATCCCACCGTTTTACGATGGAACGACTGAAACCAAAATGTATGAATTTATAGAAGAAGATGAGTGGATAATGCGCCACGAAGAACACCATCGAGTGCTCACCGATGTAATTGATTACTGGCACTCGTTTCATTGGCAGGGCAAGCAGAAGTCCAGAAATGCCACAAAGGGCACAAGTGGTATTGATGCCAGCTCCCCAAGGGTTCTGCACGAATTTATTTAAACTCATGTCATACTCTCCATGCTTCATCTTATTACCCACAATGAAGATGAGGATAAGCATGATGGAAATACCAATGATTTGAGTTCTGCTGACCTTATGCTGAAGTAGTTTCCAAAGGTGTCCGAGATAAAAATAGAAGACTCCCATAAACACATTGTTCATACTCAACCACAATGGGTTATGGTTCTTCCAAAGGAAATAACTGATGAACGGAAATGTGATGATGATAGGATGCAGATACTTGACTTTGTAGATGAAGTGTATAGCCACATAAGCCAAGAAGAACGACATGAGGAACCAACAAGGAGGGTCGCCATAGAAATGGCTTACGCTATAGATATGTGTCCATGTCAGTTTGGATATGTCTTTTGCAAACTGGTTCTTAAAGATGAACATCAGTCCAAAGTACACCATACTACCTATTGCACCCCATGCGAAATAAGGTGTGAGTAGTCGCTTTGCCTTGTCCTTGATGTATTCCCACGAGTTTCCGCTCACTGTCTTATTGAAATATCCTGCTTTGAAAAAGAAGAAACTCATGAAGAAGAAAGTCCAAGCCATCAACTTGCCAAACCAGTACTCACCACGAAATCCACACATGCTGATGGTGTGAAGCAACAGCATGCGCAGGATGCACAGTCCGCACAAAAAATCAAATGCATGGTTTCTTTGTTTCATTTTGTTCTATTTAGATGCAAAATTAGTCATTTTATTTGTTATAAGTTATAAATAAGCATTAAAATATAGTCATTGTTCACAAAATCTTAATTCTTAATTCTTAATTCTTAATTAAAATAACTATCTTTGCTCGTTATTTCATGAAATATGGGCGAAACAATCGAATATAAAATATTGCCGAACATCAATAGTCCTGCCGACCTACGCAAACTGAAAGTTGAGCAGTTGCCTACACTTTGCGATGAACTTAGACAGGACATCATACAAGAATTGTCGGTCAACCCTGGACACCTTGCTTCGAGTCTTGGTGTCGTGGAACTGACTGTTGCCTTGCATTATGTGTTCGATACTCCATACGACCGTATAGTTTGGGATGTTGGTCACCAAGCTTATGGTCACAAGATACTTACAGGTCGCCGCGACCGTTTCTGCACAAACCGACATCTTCATGGCATCAAACCCTTCCCTTTCCCTACAGAAAGTGAATACGACACCTTCTGTTGTGGTCATGCCAGCAACTCCATCTCTGCCGCTTTAGGTATGGCTGTGGCTGCTCGACTGAACAAGGAGAACCGACAAGTGGTTGCTGTGATAGGTGATGGCAGCATGAGTGGCGGTCTTGCTTTTGAAGGTATCAACAACACTGCCGGAACTCCAAACGACATGCTTGTCATACTCAACGACAACAATATGTCTATCGACCGCAGTGTGGGCGGTATGCGCAAGTACCTTCTCGAACTCAACACTAATCAGTCTTATAATAATATAAGGTATAAGGTCAGCGAGAAACTCACCAAGTGGGGATGGCTCGATGACAAGAGCAAGAAGAAACTTATCCGCTTCAACAACAGCGTAAAGTCGCTACTCACTCGACAACGCAATATGTTTGAAGGAATGGACATCCGTTACTTCGGTCCTGCAGATGGACATGATGTGGTGGAACTGGTTCGCATCCTCAATCTGATAAAGGACATGAAGGGACCAAAACTGCTTCATGTTCACACTAAGAAAGGTAAGGGTTACAAGCCTGCAGAAGAGAACGCTACCGTTTGGCACGCTCCTGGTAAGTTCGACTTTGAGTCGGGCGAACGACTTGAACACAAACCCGACACGCCTCAACCTCCTCGCTTCCAGGATGTCTTCGGAAGCACACTCCTCGAACTCGCCCAACAGAACCCTCGCATCGTAGGTGTCACACCAGCGATGCCAACAGGTTGTTCGATGAACATCATGATGAAGGCTATGCCAGAACGCACATTCGATGTGGGTATCGCTGAAGGACATGCTGTCACATTCTCTGGAGGTATGGCAAAGGATGGTCTCCTTCCTTTCTGCAACATATACTCATCATTTGCTCAACGAGCATACGACAATATCATTCACGACTGGGCAATCATGAACCTCGACATGGTTCTGTGCCTCGACCGTGCCGGCATAGTGGGCGAAGATGGTCCTACACATCATGGAGCGTTTGACCTCGCAGCTCTTCGCCCTATCCCAAACCTCACCATCTCTTCTCCTCTCGACGAGACAGAACTCCGCAAACTCATGTACACAGCCCAGATTCCGGGACACGGACCATTCGTAATCCGCTATCCTCGTGGTTGTGGTAGTGTGGTCGATTGGCGTTGCGAATTTGAAGAACTACCTGTGGGCAAGGGACGCAAACTGCGTGACGGTGAGGATATTGCCATCCTTTCACTCGGTCCTATCGGTGTGGAAGTGAGAAAGGCAATCATGATTGCTGAGATGAATGCCTCAAACGAAAACAAGAAAGCGCCTTCTGTGGCTCACTACGATATGCGATTCCTCAAACCTATCGACACGGACATCCTCCATGAGGTAGGCAAGAAGTTCAAACGCATCATCACAGTCGAGGACGGTGTCATCACTGGCGGACTCGGTTCCGCAGTCCTTGAGTTCATGGCAGACAATGGTTATCACCCAGAAGTCATCCGCCTTGGCATCCCAGATATGTTCGTAGAGCACGGTAAGGTAAGTGAATTATACAAGATAGTTGGATTGGATGCAGAAAGCATCGCAAGTAAGATATGAAGATAATAATAGCAGGCGCTGGTGCCGTAGGAACGCATCTTGCACGACTCCTCTCTAAGGACAACATGAATGTCGTGCTTATGGATAGTGATGTGGATAAGTTGCGTAAGGTAAATGCAGACCTCGACATCATGACCGTACCTAAGTCTCCTTCTTCCATCGAGGAACTGAAGGACGTAGGTGTGGCAGGTACGGACCTGTTCATTGCTGTCACTCCTCAGGAAACGGAAAACATCACATGCTGTATGCTTGCCAAGCAACTTGGTGCCAAGCGTACTGTGGCTCGTGTTGACAACTACGAATACATGCGTCCTGAGAATGTGGAAATCTTCAAGCACATGGGCATCGAATCGCTCATCTACCCAGAACTGCTTGCAGCACAAGACATTGCCACATCATCGAAGTACAGTTGGGCTCGACAGATGTGGGAGTTCTCGGGCAGCGACCTCGTGCTTCTCAGCGTGATGATGCACGATGCTCATCCTATATATGACAAAGAAGTTTCAAACGAAAACAACAAACTTGTTGGACACACTCTGAAACAGATTGGTATGAACCACGGCCACTCGTTCCATGTTGTTGCTATCAAGCGTAATGGAGAGACCGTCGTGCCTTATGGTGATGAACTTATTCTGCCTCGCGACCTCGTGTTCTTCATGGCAACAAAGGAGAACCTCGACCTCATCAAGCATCTTGCAGGCAAGGAAAACTACCCTGCCATCAAGCATCATGTCATTATTGGTGGTGGTAAACTTTCTATCCGTGCCGACTGGGCTTTGCCAAGCAATCAGAATGTGAAAATCATAGAACCAGACGCTGAGCGTTGTCAGGTCATCGGAGGAATGGTAAAACCAAGCACTCTGATTATCAACGGTGAAGGTCATGATATGGAACTGCTCAACGATGAAGGTCTTGACCGCTTCGAGTCGTTCATCGCACTCACTCCTAATGATGAAGCAAACATCCTGGCTTGTGTGGCTGCTCGTCGTAAGGGCATTCGCAAGACCATCGCTCAGGTGGAGAACCTCGAATATCTCGACATGGCAGAGGACCTCGATGTGGGTACTATCATCAACAAGAAGATGATTGCAGCGAGCCACATCTACCGAATGCTCCTCAAGAGCGATGTGGACAATGTGAAGATGCTCTCCATTGCTAATGCCGATGTGGCTGAGTTCGTTGTCAAGGCAGGTTCGAAAGTTACAAAGAAACCTGTCATGGCACTCTCCCTTCCACACGGTGTCAACATTGGTGGTATGGTACGCGATGGCAAGTCTATGCTTGTTAACGGTCCTACTCAACTCCAAGCAGGCGACCGTGTCATGGTGTTCTGCATCGGTTCGACATTGAAGAAATTAGATAAGTTCTTTAGATAAAAACATGATCAACTGGCGACTCATATTACGAATAATCAGCGTTCTGCTCTCCATCGAAGCAGGACTGATGTTCCTATGTCAGATTGTCGCAGTTATATATGGCGAAGGATTACTTGCCTTCACGCTCCCAATCCTTGCATCCCTTTTGCTCAGCAGTATAGCAGCATTCTTCGGAAAGAACTCAGGCACTAACATGGGACGAAAAGATGGTTACATTGTCATCTCCATTGTATGGGTTCTGTTCTCCGTCATCGGTATGTTCCCTTTCCTTATCGATGGATGCATACCAGATGTGGCAAGTGCCTTCTTCGAGACGATGTCGGGATTCACATCAACCGGAGCTACTATCCTTGATGACGTGGATAGCCTACCACATTGCTTGCTCTTCTGGCGTTCGGTAACTCAGTGGGTGGGAGGTATCGGTATCGTGTTCTTCACCATCGCCATTCTGCCTGCCTTTGGTGTGGGCGATGTAAAACTCTTTGCAGCAGAGAGTACTGGACCTCTTCACGACAAGGTTCACCCTCGTATCTCTGTGGCTGTCAAGTGGATTGGTTCTGTATATGTTTCAATCACAGTATTGTGTACCATATCTTTGAAACTATGTGGAATGGGGTATTTTGATGCCATCAATTATGGCATGTGTTGTACCGCAACGGGTGGTTATGGTACACACTCTGCACTCCTTCACGAACAGTTCAACTCGGCAGCAATAGAATATGTTCTCATATTCTTCATGTTTGTGTCGGGTATCAACTACACCTTAATATATTATACCATTCTGAAGGGTAAGATACGCCAGTTCTTCCATGATGCGGAAGCAAGAGCATACCTATTCATCGTGCTTGCTGCCACTATCATCTGTACCATTTCGCTTGAAATGACTGATGGCGACACCAACCTCGAACTCTCTATCCGTGAAAGTCTCTTTACGGTTATCTCTCTCCAGACAACAACGGGTTTTGCATCATGCGACTACACCCTTTGGCCTGTTCAGCTCATGCCTGTACTCCTCTTCGTGATGTTCGCAGGAGCATGTTCGGGTAGTACAACAGGTGGTTTCAAGTGTGTGCGACTGAGCATCATCTATCGTGTCATTCGCAATGAGTTCACACGAATACTCCACCCTCGAGCAGTCATTCCAGTTCGTCTCAATGGAAATGTCGTGTCACCATCAGTTGTGCAAACACTCATGGGCTTCGTTACCCTCTTTGTGGTGTCTCTTTTCTTTGGTGCATTCGTACTTGCACTCTTTGGTGTCGATCCTAACGATGTGCATCCTAACTTCAACTACTACGAGGCATTCGGTCTTGCCATGTCATCCCTCAGCAATGTAGGTCCTGGTATGGAATACTATGGCCCTGCCCACTCATGGATGATTCTTTCAGCACCAGCCAAGTATGTATGTTCCTTCCTCATGCTCATCGGCCGTCTTGAAATTTTCCCAATCGTACTTCTGTTCTCTTCTGCATTCTGGAAGAAAAACTAAAGGGATGTACCATTTAGTCATGTACCATTTACCATTGAGCTGCGCATGGTTTGGGGGACTGATATATAACAAAAAAAGACTCACAACAATGTTGTAAGTCTTTTTTTGCGCTTCAGGATGGGCTTGAACCAACGACCCCATGATTAACAGTCATGTGCTCTAACCAACTGAGCTACTGAAGCAGATGTTTTGGTTCTGAAAAGCAGTTGCAAAGGTACACCATATCACGGAAACCACCAAACAAATGCAAAATAAATTTAATATTCAAACGTATTTTTTTGCGAATATAATACGTTTTTGTGCATATCATTGTCATATTTCACCCATTCGTACGATTAGTTCGTTAAAAAATCGTAACTTTGCAAACAGAAATAAATAGATGAAAGTTTTACTTGTCAACACATCCGAACGAGTAGGTGGTGCAGCCATCGCTTGTAACAGACTTATGGAAGCCTTGAACCACAATGGAGTCAAGGCTAAAATGCTTGTGCGTGATAGGCAGACAGACAATCCTTTGGTTGCAAGTATTCCTAAAGGAATAAAGCAGAAGTTTGATTTCCTTTGGGAACGCGGTGTGGTCTTTCTTCACAACCGCCTGAAGATGAATGGTGTGTTTGGGGTGGACATCGCAAACACTGGTACTGACATCACCAATATGAAGGAGTTCAAGGAGGCTGATGTTATTCATCTTCACTGGTCCAATCAGGGATTTCTCTCGCTTCACGACCTCGACAAGATTCTGCATTCGGGCAAGAAGATAGTCATCACTATGCACGACCAGTGGTACTTCACTGGCATCTGCCATTACTCAAGTCCTTGCATACGCTATCAGTCGTTCTGCACCAACTGCCCACAAATCAAGGGCAAGATGCACGACATAGCAAAGAAGGTGTTTGAAAAGAAAAAGAAGATGTACTCGTCTTCTCATATCACCTTTGTTGGCTGTAGCAAATGGATTGCCGACATGGCAAGCCTCTCTTCCCTCACCAAAGGACAGGAGGTGACGAACATTGCCAATGCTATCGACACTAATGCTTTCTGCCCAAAAGACTGGAAAGAGGCACGCAAGGAGTTTGGTTTGCCTGAAGACAAAAAACTCATCCTCTTCGGAGCACAGAAGATTACTGATGAACGCAAAGGTTTCAAGTATCTTGCTGAAGCATGTCGCATCATCAAGGAGCAACACCCAGGAGCGGCAAGCGAAATAGGCATAGTGGTTGTTGGTGGCAAGTCGGAAGTCATAAGCAATGCCCTTCCACTCCCTGTTTATGCTGTGCCATATATCAGCGAGGAGAGTCAGATGGTCAAACTGTATAACACTGTTGATATCTATGCTACTCCTTCCCTTCAGGACAACCTTCCAAACACTATCGTTGAGGCGATGTCGTGTGGCATTCCATGTGTCGGTTTCCGTGTTGGTGGCATTCCTGAGATGATTGACCATGAAGGTAATGGTTATGTGGCAGAATACTGCGATGCTAACGACTTTGCACAAGGCATCCTCTGGACTTTAGCTGTTGACAACTACCCAGAACTGAGTCGTGCTGCACGAACAAAAGCCCTCAACACATACAGCGAAAGTGCAGTAGCAAAAAAATATATAGAAGTATATGATAACGCTCGTATCAGTAACATATAATGCCGAGAGCACCCTTCTGCGTACCCTGCAGAGTGTGGAATGCCAGACTTACTCCAACATTGAGCATATCATCATGGATGGAGGTTCTACGGATGGTACTGTATCATTAGCAGAGGCATATAAGCAACGCATTGGTGACAGGTATAGCGTGATTATCGTGAGCGAGAAGGACCGTGGTTTGTACGATGCCATGAACAAGGCTCTCAAGATTGCCACAGGCGATTTCATCTGTTTCCTTAATGCTGGCGACAAACTCCACTCATCCTGTGTTCTTGCTCAGGTTGCAGATGTTGCCCACAGCAAAAGTGTTGGTGTGGTGTATGGCGACACAGACATAGTAGATGGTAATGGCAATTACATTCGTTCTCGCCGTCTCACTCCTCCACACATCCTCACATGGTGTTCGTTTCTGCATGGAATGCTCGTGTGCCATCAGTCATTCTACGTTAATCGCAATATAGCACAGGAGTACGACCTCTCTTATCGCTTCTCTGCCGACTTCGACTGGTGCATCCGCTGCCTCAAGGAGGGTGAACGAAAGCAACTCAGGAACATATACATCAAGCCTTCTGTCAACAAGGGTTATGCATCGGACTCGAGAATTGTTCTCACCGATTATCTCTCTGAAGGCATGACAACAGCCAACCACAGGGCTTCGCTCAAGGAGCGTTTCCACATCATGGCTAACCATTACGGACTAACAAAAACAATTATACAACACATCTGGTTCGTTCTCAGAACCGTAATAAAAAGGTAAAAAGATGAAAGTTTTCAAATTTCAGCCAGAGCTCGTTAAGACTCTGAAGAACTACAACAAGCAGAAATTCACAGCCGACCTCATGGCGGGTATCATCGTGGGTATCGTGGCACTCCCTCTTGCCATCGCCTTCGGTATCGCTTCGGGTGTCACTCCAAAGGAGGGTATCCTCACAGCCATCGTAGCAGGTTTCGCCATCAGTGCCTTTGGTGGTAGCCGCGTACAGATTGGTGGTCCTACAGGTGCATTCATCGTCATCATCTACGGCATCATTCAGCAATACGGAATGGACGGACTCATGATTGCAACCATCCTCGCAGGTCTCTTCCTCATCCTCTTGGGTGTGTTCCGTCTCGGTACCATCATCAGTTACATCCCTTACCCAATCATCATTGGTTTCACATCAGGTATCGCACTCACCATCTTCTCTACTCAAATCAAGGACCTCTTCGGTCTTCAGATTGAGGGAGCTGTACCAACAGACTTCATCGAGAAGTGGATTTGCTACATAAAGAACTTCTCAACTGCCGACCTCGCCACAAGTATCATTGGTATTCTCAGCGTTGTGGTTATCGCAGTTACCCCACTCATCAACAAGAAGATACCGGGTTCTCTCGTTGCCATCATCCTCATGACTATTGCAGGTGTGGTTCTCACAAACCAGTTCGGCATTCATGTTGAGACTATCGGCGACCGTTTCACTATCGACCCATCTCTTCCAGAACCTACTATCCCTACTCTCACATGGGAAAGTGCTAAGGGACTCATCTCTCCAGCCATCACCATTGCCATTCTCGGTGCTATCGAGTCGTTGCTCTCCGCTACCGTTGCTGATGGTGTGATTGGTAAGAAGCACGATTCAAATCAGGAACTTGTTGGTCAGGGTATTGCCAACCTCGTATCTCCTATCTTCGGAGGTATTCCTGCTACTGGTGCCATCGCACGTACTATGGCAAACATCTCAAATGGTGGTAAGACTCCAGTTGCAGGTATCATCCATGCAGTTGTGCTCCTCCTCATCTACTTCTTCCTCATGCCACTTGCCAACTACATACCAATGTCGTGTCTTGCAGGTGTACTCGTAATCGTAAGTTACAACATGAGCGGTTGGCGTACAGTAAAGCAGTTGATGAAGAACCCTAAGTCTGACATCATCGTGCTTTGGCTCACATTCATCCTCACAGTTATCTTCGACCTCACCATCGCTATCGAGGTAGGCATCATGATAGCTTGTCTCCTCTGTATGCGCCGTATGGCTGAGACTACTCAGGTTAGTGTCCTCACAGACGAGATTAACCCAGAAGAGGAAGTTGACTTCGAGGCTGGCAACATCGAGCATCTCCAGATTCCAGAACATGTTGAGGTATATGAAATCAACGGTCCATACTTCTTCGGTATGGCAAATAAGTTTGAAGATATGATGAACCGCATGGAGGAACGCCCAGAGGTCCGCATCATCCGTATGCGTCGCGTACCATTCATCGACTCTACAGGTATGCACAACCTTCAGAACCTCATCGAACTCAGCCACAAGAACGGCATCGATGTCATCCTTTCTGGTGTCAACGAAGATGTTCGCAAGGTTCTCATCAAGAACAAGTTCGACCAGCTTCTCGGCGAAGAGAATATCTGCCCAAACATCAACCGTGCTCTTGAAGTAGCCGAGAAGGATGTTAAGGAACATTTGAAATAAATGCCAAATGGTAAATGGCTCAATGGTAAATAGCAAAATGAAAGGTCTTGTCATCAGAAATACAGGTTACTCCTACACAGTGCGTGCAGACGAAACAGGAGAAGTCTTTGACTGCAAAGTCAAAGGCAACTTCCGTATTCGTGGCATTCGCACCACTAACCCAGTAGCCATAGGCGACAGAGTGGAATTTAGGCCAGAAGCCAACCAACAGATATCAAGCGCATGCCCTCCCCCTTCGGGGGTTGGGGGGCCTCAAGGTCTCATCACCGCCATTCAGGACCGCAAGAATTACATCATCCGTAAATCTACCAACCTCTCCAAGCAGTCGCACATCATCGCAGCCAATGTAGATATGTGTTTCCTCGTTGTCACCGTCACTCAACCTGAGACATCCCTAACCTTCATCGACCGTTTCCTCGCAAGTGCAGAAGCCTATCGTGTACCTGTCACACTCGTATTCAACAAAGTCGATTTAATCAATGATGAAGTAGCAGATGAAAACGAAATAGACTGGGCATCATACCTCGATGGTGTCATCAACCTCTACGAAACCATTGGTTACAAGTGCATGAAGGTATCTGCCACTACAGGCGAAGGCGTCGAAACACTCCGAGCAGAACTCAAGGACAAGACCACCCTCTTCAGTGGCAATAGTGGTGTAGGCAAATCCACCCTCATCAATAGCCTTGTACCAGGACTCAACCTCCGCACCTCAGAGATTTCCGATGCCTACAACACAGGTAAGCACACCACCACCTTCTCCGAGATGTACGACCTCCCTATCGGTGGTCGCCTCATCGACACTCCAGGCATCAAGGGTTTCGGTACCTTCGACATGAAACGTGAAGAAGTGAGCCACTATTTCCGTGAGATCTTCCACTTCTCCCAAGACTGCCGTTTCAACAACTGCACCCACACCCACGAGCCTCACTGTGCCGTCCTCGAAGCCCTCGAACGCCACGACATCTCCGAATCCCGCTACAACTCCTACCTCTCCATGCTCGAAGACGAGAAGGAAGACAAGTACAGACAAGGGTATTAGGAAAAGACAATTGAACCATTCTCATATTTGCACAGTATCATATAGAATAAACGGGGGGCTAGTGTATAGCTCCCCTAATTAGTATAGTTGAATACACTTGCCACTTCTACAACCTTAAATAATAAGGAGTGTGTACACATACGAAATGCCCGTATATTCTTATGTATCTTTGCAAAATCCCCTTTCTTATTTTCTTCCAATATGCATAGTCTTAAATGATTCCTCGCGTAAAAGAATATCCTGTTCATACTTTTCTAAAGAATATAACTTATAGAAAACCATTTGTTCAATTGTTAAATCAATTTTAGTATCATCTTTGTATCTATGACCATAAAATGCCATTGATCCATCATCGCGTTTGGTAATTTGTTCTAGTATAAATGTCATCATCGGCTCTGATTTATATGACACATAAAATCCTCCAATGGTTGCATTTACGATGTTTTTAGACTGTTCACATAAGAAATATTGCCTTGTTCCATTAAGGGTGGGGTGATAAACTGTCATCATGTCATCTTTTATATCAGTTACAATTCCGTAGGCATTTCTTATGTATATGATATCATTTATTTTATGTATTGACACATTAGTTAAAGGATCGATTGCATGGTATAAAAGATTTCTCTTCTCACCATTTGCCAACATAACACTACATGATTTCTGAAGCACATCATTACTTATTACTTTGCATGCACCAAAAAACATAGAATACACATAATCCCCTTCTTTTAACCTTTCATAATACCTACTTATTTGAATTTGTCTATTAAGGTTCCTTACGCTTGACTCTGTTAGGGAAAAAAGTTGAGAATCGACTTCTGTATCAAAATGAATATCACTTTCTTGTATTTCTTTAATGAATCTTGAAGGATATTTGTTTTGGTTTATGGAACTATTAAAGCCTTCAGAATCTGTTAAAATAAGATTCTTCTCAGCTCTTGTTATTGCAACATACATCAATCTTCGTTCCTCTTCTTCTCCTGCATTTTCTCTTTCTACTATTGATCTATAGTTTGGTAATATACCTTCAGACAACCCAACAACAAATACATAAGGAAATTCTAGTCCTTTAGACTGATGAATTGTCATCAGTTTTACTTTTCCTGTTACTGTTCTCGAATCCTCATCAATATACAAAGCAATATCTTGTAGATAGTTATTCAAGTTTCTTTCACCCATCCACTCATTATCATACTCATTTGTTGAGTGAAGTAACTCTTTTATATTATCTAGTTTATCTGTATCTTCATCTTTTTTATATTCACTCATTAAGTTTGTCTTCTTCAACACAACATCAAGTATATCTGTAACTCTTTGCGTTTTTGACATAACGGATAGTTCATCAATAAGAGTAATAAAGTTTACGAGTTCTTTTTTGGCACCAAATAAATTATCTATATGTTTCTTTAATGTGGCATATAAAGATAGATTCTCTTGCTTTGACATTTCTTTCAATTTATTCATAGAAGCCTTACCAAACTTACGAGATGGCGTATTTATAACTCTTTCAAAAGACAAATCATCTCCAAAGGCAACAAGTTTAAGATATGCTATACAATCTTTTATCTCTTTTCTCTCATAGAATCTTATACCACCCCAGATTACATAGGGTATGCCGTGTTTAACGAACTGCTGCTCAAAAGAACGAGAAATATATGATGCTCTAAACATTACTGCAACATCTTCATAATTCTTCTGCTTATCAACAATATTCAATATTTGCTTTGCAACCCATTCCGCCTCTAACTCTTCACTTTTGTCATGATGATATACTATTCTTTCATCACTTTTGTTTTGAGTAAACAAATCTTTATGAACTCGATTTTTATTGTTACTAATAACGGAATTTGCAACTGATAAAATCTTTGAATTTGATCTATAATTTTCGTTGAGAATTATATCCGTATCGGCCTTGAAGTTGACAAACAAAGAAGGATCTGCCCCACGCCACTCATAGATTGCTTGATCTGGGTCTCCAACGACCATAAGATTACCACATTTTTCGCATAGAAACTTAATGATTTGCCAATCAGTTTTATTACAATCTTGAACTTCATCAACCATTATATAATTAAACTTCTCTTGCCAATATTGTCTAACATCATCATGCTTTTCTAAAAGATATAATGCCATATAAATTATATCCGTAAAATCAATTGAGAAGTTCTTTAGCTGTATTTTTATATATTCAGTAAATTTATCTTGACCAGAATTATCAGCATTAGGGAGGAAATGTTCCACATAATAAGTGGAAGATTTAGCTAACGAAATTTCTTTTAAGAATTGTTTTACAGTTAATGCGGATCTGTCCAAACCTAACAATTTCATTACATCCTTAGCATATGTTACACTATCCTCAGTATCCAAAATATTGAAATTATCAGGCCATCCTAATCTAAATATATCACGTCTCAATACTTTTACACAAAAGCTATGTATTGTACAAATGTTTTCAAAAACCCTATACTGTCCATGAAGAATTCTATTTATTCGGAAACGCATCTCGTTTGCTGCCTTATTAGTAAAAGTTAGGCACAGTACATTAGACGGATTAATGCCAATCTCTGACACTAAATAGGCATAACGACTTGTTAGAACTTTTGTTTTTCCTGTTCCAGCTCCTGCAATTACCCTAACTTTACCTTCTGTGCTTCCAACAGCTTTTGCTTGTTGTTGATTTAAGGTTTCAAAAAATCCTTTATTTCTTGACAATATGTTTGGTTGAGCAGGTTCTTCCAACATATCTTTCATTGCAAATATACTATCCATACTTTTATTTTTACTAACCGCAAAATTACAACATTTTATTGAAAGAACAAATAAAAAGCATTAAAAAACATTTCTCATATCTCAATCTCATCACAAACAGTAACTCTGTCTTTGAGCATTATTCTCCACGAAGAATATTATAGACGATCACTAGTCGCACACGAGAGCGAAAAAATAAATGAAGTTTGATAGTTTGGAGAGAAATTACAATTATTGAACCTGAAATATAATAACATCCACATTCATACTAAAATAGATGATTGCACATAATAACCAAAAGATTCTAAGGAGACATACAAGGACACTAACTTAAAACCCACATCTGAGCAGACTTGAAATGGATTCGCTGTTACCGCCTGAGGCAAAGGCGGCGCCACCGACATCAAGAACTGCCAGATGCTATGCAAAATGCATAATAGGATGAAGGGGAATAGGTAAGAATCAAGGCAATAGGCAGACTGTCTGCTTGGGTGGTCAGAATAGTTAGGGAGCAATCGATAAAAATGTTTTTCTGTAATTATCATAAAAAATATTACAGATAAATTTTTACATTAACATAATTTTTGTATATTTGCAAACTATACTTTTCAAGTATATAATAAATATTAACAGATTATAATAAATCATTCGAATCAAGAATTGTATTTATGAATAATCATTTTGTATGTTTACTCACCATGTAAAATCTAATATATGAATTGTTCAAAAGATAGTAAGAAGAAAATTGCTGAAATTCTTAACGCACTAAAAGATCCTTCTTATAAAAAAAAGGATATTCTTAAGTACACTCTTCAAAATTTGAATTATTACGAACTTGATTTTCTTTACAAGAGAGTTCCTTTAATGTATAAAGGTCTTTTTTCTTTATCGTATCTTGCTCGACATAATTATGAACAAATATTTAGCACTTCTATTCAGCCTGTCACGGAAACGATTGATTATATTGGAAAAGAAACCTTCATTATTGTACAACATTATGAATTGCTGAACAAATATATTAAGTATCGTGACAAAATTGATAGCTTGGTACTTACAGGCAAATACAAAGACGCCAAAGAATTGCTTAATCAAGTTAATAATACTATTAGCTATTCATACTGGGCTGCTTCGTATGAAATCAAAATAGAAAGATTCCTTAATGGACAATCGTCTGCTATAGAATTGCACAATAAGTTATTCTATCGTAACAAAAATAACTTATGGGGTAAATTCTGCAATGCCGCATTTTACACAAGTACAAAGGATTATGTGACTGATTTTGAACGTAAATTGTGTTACAATGGTGATAGCCCATATTATACAAGGTTAAACAAAATTATTAAGTCTCATTATCTATCTTTTGATGGTATTGACGATGATGAAGGCATGTTTTGTGACATGAACTCATCAATAATTGACCTTTATAATAATTTCATAAATTATCTATCATGTTTTACTAAACAAATATATCGGGATGATGATTTTAAATACTTCTTGGCTGTACTCAATAAAAAGATAAATGATATAAGAATCAAAAATATATTGAACATGACAGATGTTCAATGTCAACATAAAACAGATAATGAAACAAGAAAATCAATTGTTAGAAATTACCTTACAAGCAATTTCGAAAGCTCCGCTTCTGAAAGTTTAGATTACTTAATCGAACAGCCTTTAGATACAGAAATACTCCTAATATATGTAAAAAGTATAGTTCTGTTAAAAAAAGAAATAGATGAACCATCACAAGTATGGGGCATAAAACGAAGCGGTTAGAGGAGTTGGAGGCTGTGGAATCGGCAAGGAGTTGGATAACATGGAGTTAGGTGGAGGGTGAGGATGGAGGTCGAGAAAAACGAAATGGTTCGGGGGCTTACATTGGTTTACGTTGGGCTTACATCGGGGTGCTAATGGGATGCAAAGACGGAGGGATGGTTTACATGGGGGACTTGGAGAGGTGCAATATGGGTGGGTGATTCTGAGGATCTGGCGGTCGGTGTGACCGCTTTTTTTGTTGGGTTTTGGAATGTTTAACAATGCGAATATATTCCATATAATGATTATTTGGTATATTTGCAGTCAAATAACATAGGGTTTACATAGGGTATAGGACGGATTTGATGGAATATACAGGGGTGTGAACCTGGATAAATGACAGGAATATGGCAAAGGTAATACATGTGCATCTGATAGGAAAAGGCAAAGACTTCTATTTCAGTAGTATAACTGCGGTTTTCTCGGTACTGGAAGCTGAGGAGATAGGCGTGAGTAAGAGTTATCTGCTTCATGCAGGATTAAGCGGTGGTGGAACGGTGATGACAAAGAAAGCGATGATCAAGCAAGGGACGCTTGTATCGGGAGGTAGGAGCAAGAGGCCTAAAGGGCGTTGAAATGGCGTTAGAACGCTGTTTTTGGGGCGTTTAGAGCGGTTTTAGAGCCTCACGGTGGGTTGTGGGGAACGGTGGTGGTGACAGCCAAGGACGGCTGTCAGAAAAAAGCAAGATGCGCATCATCTGGGTTTGTGGCTCAGGTGGTGCGCATCTTGTTTGTTTTTGCACACTATTGGGGTATGGTGTGCAATGGAAAGTGTTAAAAAATAGGTTAGGGTTACATTTAGGGTTGCAGTTTAGGGTTACATTTTTTGAAAACTTAGGGTTACATTTAGGGTTACATTTGGCGATTTTTGGGGGTGCGTAGAAAAGGGGTGTAATGGTCGGAATATTGGCGTTTGTGCTGAATTTGGGAATATAGAGGGGGATGTATAACCCTATATTTTGGGGTTTACACATTATATTATATATGCGTATGCGTGTGTATGTGAGGGTTTTAGGAGGATATGGTATGATAATTTGGGGTTAAAATGGGGTGCGTGCGTGGAAAATGGAGGTGTGTGGGAGGGGGTGTGCGTGTCGGGTGGTTTTGGTGTGTGCCCTCGGGAGAACCCTCGTGAACGGTGGTGGTGCTACCTGATGGGGATGATGAGGGGGTGTGTCAGCCAACCGCAGCAGGAGCGAGTTCTTCCGCATGGACAGACTCTACCCCTTTTGTTTCTTCGAGTTGTCGTATGCGTTCCTGTGCAGCTCCGAGTTGCATGGAGAGAGATTCATTTCGCTTCTGTAAATCATTGATCATTGCGAGAAGTTCTGTGAATGAAGCGGAATTGTTGGATTGTAAGGTGGAGTTTGCAGATGTGGTGAGCATTTCGCCTTCTCCAGTTAGGAGCCAATGAGCACTTAAATTAGGGTATGCATATAGAATCCTTTCAATATTTGATGAGTTGATGCTTTTAGTGATTCCCTTACGCATTTTACCCACTAAACCAACTGATAAGCCAGCATTGACTGTCATTTGGTTATCGTTTATGCCTGATTTATCCATAAAATATAGCAAGCGTTCTATAAAATTATCGTTCATATTGAAAAAAAACTATATATTTTATTTGTTATATTGAAAATATTCTATATCTTTGCAACCGAATTAACAATGTTAACACGCGCCAAATATACAAAAAAGGCGTGATTTGACATAAAAATAACGGTTAAAAAATGGAAAAAGGTAAAATCAAGCGAATGTTGGACAAGGTTATGTTTGTTCACATGGATGGAGACGAAGAAGTGGTCTTCACTGTTAGGGATTTTATAGGCAGTATGGTGCTTTGTGTGCTATTGTTGCTTGTAGTAGGATGTGCTGGAACACTGGAGCATCAGTATGGATGGTAATATGCCCTACGGAAAAGCGAAGGGAACGGTGGTCGCCGAAATCGGCATAGGAAACAGAAAACTATAACTAAAAATGATAAGGAAATGAAAAAGTACATTGCGATTGACAAAGAAATGCGTGAGAAGCTGATGAAGATCTTCGGATGCAGCAGAGTATGGGTGTGGAAGGCACTCAATTATGAGAACGACACTCCCAAGTGCATGAAGATACGCATGGCAGCCTTGAAGATGGGTGGTCATGTGGTGGGTGATGACACCGCGCTGGAAACGAGTTACGAGAGCAGCGAGGGTATCATGATTCAGAAGTTCGGTCCGAGAGTGAGGCTGATAGTGGATATTGCCCATGAGGATGGCGAGTATGAGGTGGAGATAGATGGCATGGAATGGCAGAGAGGTAGTGCTAAGATGAGCATACCTGAGTTCATGAAGATGCAGGAGAGTGTGGACTTGATGGCTAAGAGCTTGTAGTGACAAATTAGGAACAGTAAAGCGGTGCGACAATGGCGCACCGAAGAGAACAGAAACGATGGAGTATTACGGAAGAATATTGTGTATATCGGCAAATGACCTTACAAGGGTGGGCGCAGATGGCAGTGCTGCCATCATGAGCGTGTCAAACTATAAGGCAATGTGCCATCGCGGTCAGTTGAACGTGATACGCCAGGGCAAGGGGCTTGGCAACTATGCGCTTGTGGAGGTTGCCACTCTTCCAAAGAGATTCAAGGATATGGTAACTGAGAGATTCGGTACTGGAGAAGACCACATTCTGAGAGACTGGTTTGAACAGCACTGGTGTGTGGATGCTAAGGCAAGAGAGTTCTATACAAGATACAGGTTTGTGGATGGCAGCTCTCTCCCTCCAGAGCATGTGATACAATACACTCATGATGCGAGCACTCTGAAGGCAGTGATCAGTCTGATGGCAGACACGAAAGCAATGCGCAGAGCCATGCAGGGCGAATCGGTGAACTGGAGCGAAATGGTAGGAGCCTTGAAGTTCTACCAAGAGCAGTTTGGGCATTCTCTGCCATTGAGTCCGAACCGATTCAAGACAAAGGTGAGGGAGTTCAAGGAAGGCGGTTATGAGGTGCTTATCTCGAAGAAGTTCAAGAATGACAATTCAAGGAAGGTGAGCTACAAGATAGAACGCTTGATTCTAAGCCTTGACAGTCTGCCAGAGAGACCATTTAACAGTACGGTGGCAGAGTTGTATAATGAGTTTGTGATGGGAGCAATACACGTTGTGGATCCAGAGACTGGAGAGGTGTTCAATCCTATCGAGTTCACAGACAAGAAGGGCAATCCCCTTGTGCTGAGTGAGGCAACCATTGCGAACTATCTGAACAAGCCAAAGAACAAGGCTCTGAGGGCAAAGCTGCATGATGGTCAGTGGGAGTTCAATAATGAGTACCGACCACACCATCTGAGACAGAGTCCTCAATGGGCATTCTCGAAGCTCAGTGCTGATGACCGTGACCTTCCAAGAAAGATGCACAACGGTCAGAGGGTGAAGGCATACTATGTGTATGACGTGGCAAGCGGTTGCGTTGTAGGATATGCTTACAACAGACTGAAGACTGCCGATTTGTTCCTGGACTGCATGAGGAACATGTTTCAGACTATAGACAGGAACGGATGGTACATGCCAGCGCAGATAGAGGTGGAGCACCACTTGGTGAACAACTTCGCTGACGGTTTGATGAAGGCAGGTGTGGTGTTCCCTCTTGTAAGATGGTGTAATCCTGGCAACTCTCAGGAGAAGCGTGCAGAGCACTTGAACAGAGCCAAGAAGTACGGAACGGAGAAGGAGCTGCAGGTGGGTATCGGAAGATGGTACAGCAGACTGGAGGCTAACCGTCCTAAGTCAGAGAAGGTGTATGATGAGTTCAATGACACCTACAAGGAGAAGACCTACGACTATGAGGAACTTGTGGCAGACGATGTGAGAGCCATCTATGAGTTCAACCATCAGAAGCATCCTAACCAGAAGCGTTATCCTGGCATGACTCGCTGGGATGTGCTGGAGAAGATGCAGAATCCAGACCTTGCACCTGTAGATAAGGCGGTACTCTACCGATACATCGGTGAGCATACGGAAACAAGCATCAGAAGGAACATGTACTGCACGGTGATGTATAACGAGTATGTGTTGCCATCGCCAAGGGAGATTGAGAAGCTGGAGCCAAGAAACATGAAGGTGGATGCTTACTATCTACCAAATGAGGATGGAAAGATTGGCGAGGTCTATCTGTATCAGAATGGTGCTTACATAGCGAAGTGCGAACAAGCTGTAAGGTACAATGAGGCTACTGCAGAGCAGACTGAGGCAGATTTGGAAGCTTACACTGAGCAGAGCAAATATGTGAGCCAGTTCGATAAGATGATGAAGGATGAGAAGGTGAAGAAGGTGGTGGTGATGAAGAAGGAAGAGGTGGATGAGATTATCTCGGAAGCAGAGTGTCAAAGCCACAGCACAAATCCATCTGCAGGACTGATGGGAACGATGGCAGATGAGGATGATCTGAGCGAATGGATGGACGCTGGTGCTTGGAAAGGAAGAGGAAGGGAGTCGATATAGAACCCTGCGGAAAAGCGCAGTGGACGGTGGCTGCCGAACACGGCATTAAAATAGGATTAGAAAACAATTAAAATTTAATAAGACAATGGAGATTACAAAGGAAATCAAGGAGCGTATAATCGGTGCAATCATGATGGATCGTGAGAATTATACGAGTGACAACAAACATGCGGTGAGCTTGGGTATCAGCGCGAGTGTTTACAATGCCATCAAGAAGGGCAACTATGAGAAGCAGGTGAGCGATGCTAACTGGATATGCATTGCAAGAAGGCTTGGCGTGGTACTGAAGAAGGAAATGGAATGGAAGGCAGCAGAGACTCCTACTTTCGTGTTCGTGAGCGAACAGCTGGAAGTGTGCCAGCAGAGCGGACTGAGTGCCATGCTCTGTGATATGCCAAACATCGGCAAGACATTCACGGCAAGAGCATACGTGAGAACACACAAGAACTCGGTGTATATCGACTGCAGTCAGGTGAAGACAAAAGTGAGACTGATACATAAGATTGCCAAGGAGTTTGGTGTGGGTGTGAATGGTCGATACACAGATGTGTATGAGGACTTGGTGGCATATCTCAGAACCATTGACAGCCCTCTGGTCATTCTTGATGAAGCAGGAGATCTCCAGTATGAGGCATTCTTGGAACTGAAGGCTCTTTGGAATGCTACAGAACGAGCTTGTGCATGGTACATGATGGGTGCTGACGGATTGAAGGCAAAGATACAGCAAGCCATCGAGAGAAAGAAGGTGGGATATACGGAAATGCTCAGTCGATTCGGTGACACTTACAGTAGGGTGACTCCTGATGACGCTAAGGAAAGGATGAAGTTCCTGAAGGCACAAGCTGCTATCGTGGCGAAGGTGAATGCTCCTGAAGGTACGGATGTGATGCAGATTGTGCATCTGAGCGGTGGAGGTTTGAGAAGGGTTTACACTGAGATTGAGAAACTGAGGAGATAGATGATAAGACCCTGCAGCAAAACTGCAGGGCACAGTGGCGAGAATGGAACATAAAGATTATAAACCTGGGACGCGGTTCCTGTTCTTGGTGGACTACTTTGAGGCAAGCGGAATCCTTGATGACTGGATGGAGGGTGACTGGAAGTGCGATTTGAGAATGAGGCGTGCTAAGACACCTAAGCGTGTGGTGGTGGAAGTGGAGGATGTGATGATGGCATACAGGATTCATCAGTGGCATCCGAATGCAAAGGTAGCGATACAAGAACCGAAGTAATGCCCTCGGGAAAACCCTCGGGAACGGTGGTAAACTAAAAAAAGAAACTATGGTAAAGAAGAAAAGAGCATACAGTCCGACGGATGTGCTGAAGATGAAGCGTCCTTGCTACGAGTTTGATGGTGCTTGGGAGCATAGCATGGGAAAGCCTGCAAAGACTGGTACCTGGATTATATGGGGTCCAAGCGGTAATGGCAAGAGTTCATTTGTGATGCAGTTGGCTAAATATCTGTGTGGATTCGAGAAGGTCATATATGACAGTCTGGAGGAGAGCACAGGACTGAGTTTCCAGAAGAGTCTGAAAAGGCACAATATGGGCGATGTGAGCAAGAAACTCATGATTCTTGACCGTGAGAGTGTGGAGAGTCTTAGCGAGCGTCTGAGGAAGCCTAAAAGCCCAAAGGTGGTGATTATTGACTCGTTTCAGTATTCGGGATTGAACTACAACACTTATATCAGGATGAAGGAGGAGTTCAGTAACAAGCTTATCATCTTCATCAGTCATGCTGAAGGACTGAGACCTGCAGGAAGAGCTGCAAAGAAGGTAGAGTATGATGCTGACATAAAGATAAGGGTGGAAGGCTTCAGAGCGATGTGCAAGAGCCGATTCATGGATAAACCAGGAGTGCCATTTACGGTATGGGAAGAAGGTGCAGCTCGGTACTGGATGGGAAAGGAACAAACTTAACTAATAATACAGAAACATGAGTCGAATTAGAAAACAGATGGAAATCACCCCTCCTCAGTATGTACATGGAACTAAACTGAAAGAGGTTCTGTACAGTAATAAACACACTTGTCCTTATTGCCACGGAAACGGTTGATTTTGGACTGATAGTGATTCAAGGGGTGAACGTGAAAAGAAAGATTGTACCGTATGTAAAGGATGTGGAACTCTTGATGCAGAGGTAACAATCGAGTGGAAACCATCAAAAGAACCAGATGAAATATGCTGGGCACAAGGATAATATGGCACAGGAAGTATTTAATTTTGGATGGTTCTATGGACTGTTCGAGAAATTGCCAGGACTGAAAGATGCTGAAGCTGTCAAGAAGGAAATGGTCAAGAACTTCACTTGGGGCAGGACTGACAGTCTGAAGGAAATGAAGAAGGAGGAATATGACAACCTCTGCAAATCTCTGGAGAAACTGGTGGGTCCTACGGACAGGGAGCGGATGGTCAAGGCTATCAAGCAGAAAAGGAGCATGGTGCTCCATCAGATGCAGTTGTATGGCGTTGATACCGCAAACTGGGATCGAGTGAATGAGTTCTGCAGGAATCCTCGTATTACAGGGAAGGAGTTCAGAGAACTGAGTGGTGATGAACTTGATGCTCTTCAGAAGAAGTTGAGGGCAATGAGAAGAAAGAAGGAAGATTAGAAGCCGTTAAGCCCAGCGGAAAAGCGCAGGGAACGGTGGTAACAAAACGGCGAGTCGATGACTCTCCGAACATAAACAAAATAAACAATATGGATAGAAAAGAATTTTTGAAAGGTCTTACTGCTGAAGAGCGTAAGGAACTGCTTGCTGAAATGGCAGAGCAGGAGAAGAGTGAGAAACTTGCAAGACGCGATGCATACGAGGCACTTCGCAGTCAGTTCGTGCATGATGTGGCTATGAAGCTGGAGCCTGTAGTTATGGATGTGAAGGCATTCCGTGACTGGATCGAGGGCGAGAGCAGCACCTTCAGAACTGTGATGAACGAATATGGTCAACTTCGCAAGGGTGAAGAGCAGGCAAACTTCACTGTTGTTGATGGTGACTGGAAGATTGAGGTTCGCCAGAACAAGGTGAAGAGCTTTGATGAGCGTGCTGATATGGCTGCAGAGCGATTGATCGCTTATCTGAAGGACTATGTTGCCAAGAGTGAAAAGGGTGTTGATGACCCTATGTATCAGTTGGCGATGACTCTTCTTGAACGCAACAAGCAAGGTGATCTCGACTATAAGAGCATCAGCAAGCTGTACGAAATGGAAGACAAGTTTGATGATGAGTATCGCGAAATCATGGGATTGTTCCGCGAGAGCAATGTGGTAAACAAGACTGTGATGAACTATTACTTCCACAAGCGTGATGATAACGGTGTGTGGAGAAGAGTTGAACCAAGTTTCTGCAGGTTGTAATTTAGCCCCTGCTGAAAAGCGCAGGGAACGGTGGTAGAAATATCAAAATAACGTAAAAAGTGTGCTACAGATTAGTTTCTGTGGCACACTTTTTGGTTAGGTGTGTAAAAGTTAGTATCTTTGCGACTGAAAGAGGTGCGCCAAGGATGGTTCATCTGAAAACGAGGAGGATATAAGGTATGCCACACGGACGAAACAAAGAGCTGATAGCAAAGCGTGATGAAGCACTGTGCCGCCGTTACCACTATTGGACGGAGGTGCAGAGATTGCGTTTTGATGATGCTCTGAAGCAGCTATCGCAGAATGAGTTCTTCATCAGCGAGGAGAGAATTATGGCTATCGTTCGCAATATGGTGGGCAAGATTGAGGGGTTAGATCTTAGTGCTGTGCCAAAAGTGAAGAAACCAAGGCTTTCAGCACGGCAATTAGAACTCTTCGCTGAGACGAACTGAAAAGAATGTCTCATATACCTTTATGCCTCCAGGGAGTGGGTAGTATTGGGATTTTTTGCGAATGAGTTGGGGGGAGCTGATGGCAGAACCATCAGGAACGGTGGCACGCCAACCATGGAGGAGAGTGATAAGCTTTTGGGAAAGGGCTTGTCGCTCTTGAATTTTATCGGTGGTGGTGGAACCATAGTGTGTGTCGTCGTAGCAGTCGATGGCGAGACGGACAGAGAATGTTGTTTCGGAGCGTTGCGAGAGGCTGTGAGTGGTTGTCCATTCGGAAACAGTATTGCCTACGAGGACACAAGGGAATGTGACTGGGTAGGTGTCTTCTTGTGTTTCGAGTTGACCGTAATCTTCATCTACAAGAGAGAGTTCTGGAAGATTTTGTGCGATGTGATTGATGAGGGGGAGAAGTATATGTTCCATATTATTGTAGAGTCTTTGTTATTTCAGATTCGATTGTTTGTTTTACTTTAGCGTTGAGTTCCTGGGACTCACCGATGAATTGGCGTTGAGGAATGTTGATGTTAAGATTCTGCTTTTTAGTAAGAGCCATATTACGCCAGAAAGAGGCAGCAGAATTTTCGTCTTTGGCTGCTTCTTTGCCTCCAGACTTGTAGAACATAGCCCAAGAGAAGCCTCGCATCTTTGGGGTCACTCTGGGATGAGTGGTACCGCCTTGGTTATGGATGGGGGCATAGATGACTGAGTTTGTGATGGTGACATTGTAGTCGCCAGGAATGTACTGTATGGAGGAAAAGAGGTGGTTACGCGATGAAAGGAGTGGACCGTATTGTGATGCTGCAGCCGAACTCGGCTGTAGTTGACGGCGAGTTTTTTTCCATTGATGAAGTCCACCATTAACGAAGCCACTTTGACGGAAATTGTCTTGGAAGTGGTCTTTAGCCATGCGCCCAACTATGATTGGTAATTTGCGTCTGGCAAGGTCTTGGAGGGCTTTTTGCTTGGATTTTATGTGGTTGATGAAAGAATTTGGGTCCATTGTTTGGTTGGGAATTAAAAAGTTCGTACATTTGCAGTTAGAAAAAAGATGATGGAGGTAACACGTGCCCAATGGGCTTAGGACCCGGGTTAACGCATTCCACCATCTTTTTTTATTTATGATAGCCTGTTATAATGTCATCAGGCTTCTTTTTTTCTATGGTGTATAATACTTCAGATCCAAATAACTTATGCACTTTAACATTTGCCCAATATATATCATTACCTATTTTTAGTGAATAATATGTGAAGTATTCTGCTTCTGGATGTTTCTTTCTGTCTGGGTTCTTTGGGTCGAACTTTGGACTTGAAGAATCGTATGGACGGTTTTCTGCCCACCCTTCATATTTCCATCCTTTTATCTTACTCAAATCAAAGGTTGTAAGCCATTTCATGAGGTTGGCATCTTCACGACCATGTTCGTAAACATCTTGAAGGGAACGGCGAAGAACAATAAGTTTTCCAGTGCTAAATTCTGCCCCTGATATTTCTTTTCCATCATACTGGTCAATCTGCTTCTTAACCTTTTTTAAGCGTGCTGCTGCATTCTTATCAGCTCTGTTCATCCCAGGAATGCAACCATCTATAAACTGACAGTTGTAGCAGTGTTTCTTTTGTGCCGTGAACGGCAGCCAACGGGATAAGCCGTTGGAATGGGAGCTACTGGCATGGAAAGGGCATGAGGAACAGTCGTCGGGGAAGTAGGGATGATCCTGAGAAAAGACTTGGGGAGAGCCTGCTTTGGTTTTGAGACCTTGATGAGAGTCGGAACCAGGGGCGGTTCCTCCTTCAACCTTGCCGTCAGGGATTGGAGTGACAGGGTCGGTGGTGGAGGAGAGGGAGCACTTGCAGTTCCAACGATCGCCAGGGCGGTGGTCGTTCCAGAAGGAATCATCAACAGGACGGACTGTGTTCCAAAAGACTTGGTGGTCAGCTCCTGGATGGGCAGATGTGGAAGGCATCCATTTGAGATTAGGGAGAATGTCTTTCTCTGCTTGGAACTGTTGCCAGTCAGCAGCCTGATGAGCACGGATGATTGCCGTGTCATATTCTGTCTGAAGCCACGAACCTACTTGATGGGATGCTATTGGTGCAACATCCTCAGACCACTGTTTGAATGACTTTAGATTGCCATTAGAATCAAGGAGCTGAGCTGCCATATCACGCTGGAGGCGGTGAACCTTGAATGCAGCAAAGACCTCGTTGGAATGATGGAGAGCATTGCGGAAGGCATGGTCTGGGTCATAGGCTGATTGCGAAATGCCTTTGTCTGTGGCTTGGGTTATGATGCGAGCAGTTTCTTGGAAAAGACCAGGATCGAGTTCCGTGAGAGGGTCAAGGTCAGAAGAGACATAGATGGCACGGAGTGCATCGGCGAGGACTGAGGAATCAAAGCTGAACCCTTCTCCAATAGCACGAGGAACTTGTATGCCATAAAGGTCATTCATTACCATTCTAAAGCTGCCCCGTTGGTAGGGGCTGGGACGAAAAAACCTCGTAGCCAGTTTTTGAGAGACTTCTTCTGTGGTTGATTAGGACTCACCACCTGTTTCTTTTTAGTATCATTTTCATCGTCCACATCTTCCTCTTCAATTATAACTTCCTGTTGATGATGGTTTGGTGGCTGCTGATTGGACTGTTGCAACTGCTGTGACTTCATTTTGTCATAGTCCTTAGGCTTCTCAACCCCAAATTCCTCATACAAATAATCATCATCAACAGGAAGGTTGAAGTTTTGCTTGAGCTGAGTAAGCAAGGACATTTTTGTATTAGGGTCAACATCCTTCTGTTCTGGATAGCAGAACTCACCACCAGCCACCTTGATACCAAGAGACTCAAAGATGTCTGCCATGTCATAATTTAGAACATCTAAGATGAAACGCTGATCTGCAAGTGTCACTTTGTCTTCTACCTTCTTGTGTACTGTTCCAAGTGCCTGAGTTCCGTTCTCATTAGACTCTGTTGTGAGAGTGTTGCCGAGAATGAGTTTAGAAAGTTCGTTGTTGCATCGCTCACAAAGACGTTCGTACACATCTGCAGAACCTGTCTTGTTGCCAGCCTCTACAAGTTTGAGTTCCGTGTCCTTGCCATGAACAAAGACAGCGAGGGCTCCAGCATTAGAGGAGTCTTCGAGAGCACGACGGCGTGAGTCGTCATCGTCGGTGTCGTAGGTGTATTCCTGAATAGGCATACCGAAAACCTCAGAGAACTGTGCCCAGTCTGCTGTTGTGTTGCGCTTATAGATAACCCAAGGTGCAGCTTTGGCGAGAAGACCAAGTTCGCGAGGAGTACCGACGAAAAGAAGGTCTGGGTACTCATCCCATGAAGTGCCTGTGATGTCAGTCTGCTGACGGAGAATGATACGCTTGATAGGGTCAGCGTGTTTGCGAGGAACGAGGTCATAGTTAGCCCATTCCCCATCCTTGTAGAACTGAAGGAGGGAGAAACCCCAGAACTTGGCATCAAGGATGTCAGAAATCAGACGGTTGAACCAAGGAGAACGTATTTGCTCATTGACAGTTTCGTCTGGTTTGCCATTGCGTCGAAATTCAATATCAGAGCAAAGAATGGCGTTTTTACGCTTCTCTATGACACATGTGAGGTGAGTGTCAAGGAGAATGTCTGAATAGAGGTCATAGAGCTTGTATCGGCGTGAGAAATCAACATTCTCAGCAGACTGGATGGCAGCCATGAAGTCGGAGGTGTCAATGCCAAATCTTTTAGGCTGGGAAAGGATTATTGTGTTTGGACGCGATTGACCAGGTATTGGAATGTTACCGCCTGATGTGATGCGTCCTTTTGGGAGTTTGGTCTTTTTACTCATTGTTGTATAGTTTTATAAGCGTGTTGAACGCTTGGGATTGGACTTGAATAGGGTTGATGAAGAAGCAGCCCTTTCTTCTTCTGGAAGTAACGGAGCTCCTTCGATGGAGATCGCTTCGGATGCAACAGCTTTCATCCATTCCACAGCACGCTCATAGCGGTCTTTTCGGATTTGAGAAATCTTCTGTGGGTTGTGGATAGAGAAAATATGATATACGGCAATGTCGAGTACCATCATGAGGATGAGCTGGTGTCGCTGATCGCCTGTCTGTGAGAAGATGGCATTGCAGTCGTAGCGTTTTGAGAGATAGCAACGAAGTTCTGCAATGGCACGGTCTTCGCATATTTCGATGACTGTTTCATCATTTCGGGTGAGCGCATCGAGAATGTCACGATGGACTGATGCGTCATAGTCTGAGAGTTGTACAAATTGACTCATATACTATATTCGATGTTTGTTTGTTCTTGACTTGGTTTTGCGAGAAACTGTGACTGGTTTGTCGGTGCGTCGTGCAATCTGGTCGATGATGCGATTGCCACCTTCCACGGCATCAGGTCCATCTGCAGGATAGCGGAGAGAGAGGGTGAAGAGCGAGAACTGATCATCGAGTTCCTTCATGTGAGGGTTATCACGCTCAGCCTGGTTGAGAATAAGATTGCCCTCACGATTCATAGGCTCCAGATTGGCTTCGATACGAGTTGCCTTCTCTGTCTTCTTCTCTTCATCGCCTCGGATATAGAGTGTGATGTTATGCTCCTGACGCGCTTTTTTAACGAGCGGTTTGAATACTTGTTGGAAGAATGGATCCTGAAGCTTGTTGTTCTCCATGTAGCAATAGACGGTAGATTTTCCACCTACATATTCGAGAAGTTTGACATACCACTCGATGAACTCAGAGTTTAGAGCCTGTGAGAGGAAAGTCTTGATGACATAGAGTTTGCCATCGAGTTTGCCAAGGAGAGAAACAGTCTTGAAGGATTTACCCTTTTTGCCTTTTGACTCACCAGGTGCAGGGTCGCCGTATGCAACGAGGAACTTGAACTTGGAAAGTGGAGGCACTTTGCCGTAGGTCAGTTTCTTGAAAATCTCACCTTCAGATATAGGATTGTTGAAATACTCACCTTGCTGTGTCTTGGTGGAAATCTTTGAGAGAGTGCGGTCGATGTCAGCTTCAGTATTCTTCTCTGGCCATGTGGAGCGTCCTTCTTTGTCGCGTATGTTGACAATATCCCAATGGTCAGCCATCTCTCCTGCACGCTTGACGCAACAGTCTTTAGCGATGATGTTGCCACAGAAGATGATGGTGGTAGGTTCGGAAATGGAACGTGTAGGATAAAGGGCTTTTTCCCACCACTCCCAACGCTTGTTGATAGTGTCAGGATTTTGGCAGTCTTCATCGGTGTCGAAGTCATCCACGAGGAGCACATCAGGTCGTATCGCTTCATTGCGAGAACCACGAGGAGACTGACCTGCGCCGATGGCACGGAAAGCTACACCTGACTTGGTTATGAACTCGTCTTCAGTCCAGGAACCAAGAGTTTCCTGTTTGCCATAATAAGCGATGATGCGTCCGTTAGCTTCGAGGTTTGCACGATATGGGGCGAGAAGACGCATCGCATTGTCCTTAGAATTGGATGTTAGAATGACATTCTTTTTGCGTTTGGTCAGCGTTATATACAGGACTATAAACATGGTCACGGTAGATTTTGCGAGTTCACGAGACCATGAGAGGACTTCAAACCATTCGTCATTAGCAATGATGCGTCTGATAGCCTTCTTGTGGAAATCTGCGAACTCGTATTTAGCATAACCAGGAAAGAAGAACTTAATCCATTCTATAGGGTGTGCTTCGAGATAGAGACGGTGCTTCTCTCGTTCAGCATGAGAGAGATTGCGATCGACAGGAGTAGAGCGAGCGATGTCCTCCTTGTATTTCTCCCAGTCGAGGAGAGCTAATTTGTCTGATTGCTTCATAATTTATCTTTGATGAAAGCGTCAGCGAGACGCGTGAGTTCTTTTGCTTTTTCGAGATCTACAGGACGGAGCCATTCGATGAACTGTGTGAGTACAGAAATGATGTCAGCAATGCCAACATCAGTTTCCATCTTCTTGATGGTTGATGAGAGTTTCCCAAGAATGTCAGCTTCGGCGGTAGTGGCAAATCGCTCACCTTCAGGGCGTGCTGCTATGACCTTGTTTATTTCTGCGACTTGGCGGTAGAGATTAGAAATCTGCTCCTCTCTGGTGAGAGTTATTCCGACCTTCTGCTGTTCCCACTTTTCAGTGTTTATCCACTTGTTGATAGTTATGCGAGAGACACCTACGCGGTCAGCAATTTCTTGCTGAGTAAGGTTCTCTTTGAGGTATAGGGTCTTTGCCCATTCTTTTTTTTGAGAGATTGATAGTTCTGCCATGACTTTTTATTATGAAATGTGGTGCAAAGTTGGTGATTTTTTGGGAGTTAAAAAAATGAAGACCGCATGATAACAAGTTAAAACGGCATGATGAAGTTATAAAGTTTTATGATAAAATGGCGATTTTTTTATGTCGGAAATTTGTCGCAACTTTGCAAGCGAAAACGCATCAGAGGGCGTGGAGGGACGGTGCTGCCGTCAAGTGAAAATGATCGTAGCCCTCCCTACCTAATGGGCGTGAGAACCCTGCGGAAAAACCGCAGGGAACAGTAGCAAAGAAAATACATAATAAAGATGAAAATACTTATAGATAATGGTCATGGCGTGAATACTGCAGGCAAGTGCTCGCCAGACAGAAACCTTCGAGAATATGCATACACAAGAATCATAGCCCAAAGACTCTTGGACAAACTGAAGGCTGCAGGATATGATGCTGAGCGAATCGTGGTAGAAGATACTGACATTACTCTCGGTGAAAGATGCAGACGTGTGAACAGAGTATGTGACCGACTGGGAAAGAATAATGTGATATTCGTATCTATCCATGTGAATGCAGCACCTGGTAGAGGTGTTGACTGGAAAGCAGCTGGTGGATGGGCAGCTTACACATCGAGAGGACAGACAAAGGCCGATAAGTTTGCAGAGTGTCTGTATGATTCGGCAAAGGTACATCTTCAGAAGTATGCAAGACAGATGGAAGAAGGCAAAAAGACTGGAGTGTACGGAACGAATCAGCGACCATACCGCACAGACAAGACTGATGGCGATAGCGATATAGAAGCAGGATTCTATGTGCTCGTACATACAGAATGTGCTGCTGTACTGACAGAGAACCTGTTTATGGATAATAAGTCAGATGTGAAATATCTGCTTTCTGATGAAGGAAAGAATGCTATTGTGGATCTGCACTTTGAAGGCATCGTGAGGTACATCAGAAGCGTAAGAGGTTAAAAGAAGCCCGAATTGTGACTATATAAAAACGAAAACAAAATATGAATAAATTTTTCAATATGATAGCTAAGGGCTCAACATGCAGCATACTTCTGTATGGTGATATTGGTGAGCGCGACAAGGTGCGCAGTGGTGATATTGCACGCGAGCTCCTTGAAGCCGAGGCTATGTACAAGAACATTGATGTGCGCATCAACAGTTATGGTGGTGATGTGTACAGTGGCATAGCCATCTTCAACGCATTGCGTAACAGCAAGGCGAACATCAATGTCTATATAGATGGTGTGGCTGCAAGCATGGCAAGTGTGATAGCCATGTGTGGAAAGCCTGTGAAGATGAGCAAATATGCAAAGCTTATGCTTCACAATGTCAGTGGAGGTTGCTACGGCAATAAAAAGGAAATGCAGAAGTGCATCAACGAGATTGAGACACTGGAGGACACTTTGTGCCAGATGTACAGTGCCAAGACAAAACAGGACAAAGAGGCTATTAAGGCGAAGTATTTTGATGGTGAAGACCATTGGATGAACGCTGATGAAGCACTTGCACTCGGTTTTGTGGATGGAATTTATGATGCAGAACCAGTGCCAGAAGATGCTACTGCAGAACAAGTGTATCAAATTTTTAACAATCGGCTCGTTGAGCCCCAAAACTCAAATAACATGAATATAGAAGAACTCAAAAAGCGTCCGCAGTTCAAGGACTGTGCGACTGATGAGGATGTGATTGCTCGCATTGCCCAGCTGGAAAGCGAAGCTGCTACAGCAAAGAACCTCACAACAGAGAACGCCCGTCTGAAGGGTGAAGTGAAAACATTCAAGGATAAGGAGGCGGCAGCTACAGATGCAGCAAACAAGGCACTCCTCGATGCGGCAGAACAGGATGGTCGTATTGACGCTAAGACTCGCCCAATGTATGAGAACCTCTTGAAGTCAGATCCTGAGAATTGCAAGGGTATTCTCGCGACACTCCAGCCAAAGCGTATGGTGATGCAAGACCTTAATATCCAGCCTGAGCACGAAAGCCCTTGGGATAAGCGCATGAAGGAAATTGAGGCTAAGTGCAAGCATTAAGACCCAACGTGAAAGCGAAGTGAACAGTGGCAAAAGAACCATAAACCATAAATAACAGATATATGGCAATAGTAGTAAAAAACACCAATTACAATGGCGAGGTACTGGAACAGATCCTTACACTCGCCGCAACAGGCAATGAGATTGTCGAAAAGGGACTCGTTATGATTATCCCTGGTGTGGAGAAGAAAATCAGTCTTCCACGCCTCAAGAGCGGCAAGATGTTGCAGAAGCGTAAAGAAGATCCTCAGAAGAGCGACAGCAAGGGTGACTTCAACTATGATGAGAAGTCGCTTGACCCTGTTGACTTCATGGCCTTCACAGTATTCAACCCTCGTGCCTTCGAGCAGATTTGGCGCAAGTGGCAGCCAAAGGGCAATCTCGTATTTGCTCAGCTCCCTCCAGAAGGACAGAACGCTCTCCTTTCAGAACTCAGCAAGCAGGTTCAGTTTGAACTTGGCGATCACTATGTGAACGGTGAGTTCGGTGACGACGATGATCACCTCATGAACGGTATTCTCACACAGGCAGCTAAAGACAAGAACTGCATCATTGTGGAGACAACAGAGACCACCATGGTCAAGAAGCTCTATGCTATTCGCAATGCGATTCCAAAGGCAATCCGTAACAATCCGAACTTGAAGATCCTCATGAGCATTGATGACTTCGACAAGTACGATGACGAGCTCACAGAACGCGAGAACAAGAACGCCAGCGAGACTGACGTGAACCAGAAGCGTTTCAAGGGCATTCAGATTGAGACAATCGCATCGTGGCCAGATGACCTTATCGTAGCAACTCTCTGTTCAACTGGTAGCAATGGTAACTTGTTCGTGGCGGTGAACCTTCAGGACGATGAGGATGTCATCCAGATTGACAAACTCAGTGCTGCAAGCGAGCTCTATTTCTTCAAGCTTTTGATGAAGGCAGATACAAACATCGCCTTCGGTGAAGAGTTCGTTGTGCTTGACAAGCGTAAGGTTCCTAAGTTCGTGAAGGCAGCAGCTGCTGAGCAGGCAGAAGAGGGCGAGTAGGCTTGACCTCGGTAAAACCCTCGGAAACGGGGGCTGACCTGCAGCAGAACTGCAGGGAAAATAACTAAATAATGAGTAAGGGATGACGGCTTTAGAAATTATACTCAACATACTGCAATGGTTAGTCCCGACAGGAGGTTTTGGAGCCGTCATCATCTGGCTCACTAACAAGAATGTCAGGAATGCTGAAGCGGCACTGAAAACTCAGGATGCATACAAGGTAATGTATGAGAATGTGTCGAAAACAGTTATTGACCTTCAAAAAGAAAACGTAAAACTATATGAAGCAATTAGTGAACTCAATGAAACTATCAGGCTTGCTATTAGTTGCAAGCATTATGATGTTTGCCCTATCCGTCCAAAGCTGCAGAAGTGTACGAGTGGACGAAAAGAAGGAGGTAGAGACTTCCGTCCAAACCATGGGCATGGACAGCATCGCATCAGAGATGAAAATCATGACATATCAGGCAGTACCGATGTCGGAGGTGAAACTGGAGATTCCGATGATGAACCTCCGTAATCTGGCTGAAGGTGCTGGATATTACAAGAAAAGTGGTCAGGCAACAGTTGGAGTGCGAGCGTCTGGTGACACAGTATATATAGACGCTACGTGTGACAGCCTATTGACACGGGTCTCGTATTACGAACGACAAAACGCCAATTTGAAACGTGTTCTGGAAGCGGCAAACAAGAAAGTAGAAGAGACCAAGGAAATACAGAGCTCGAACGGCAAGAAGATGCTGTGGGGGATGCTCGCCTCCTTTGTTGTGGGGACAGGAACAGGAATCGCTGTTAAGGCTAAATTTTTCTGACTGAGCTACCTTAGAACATTAGCAGGAGACTATAAATCTGCTGCAGGAACTATGGTGGCAAAAACAAATTCGATAACTTAAAAGTAACAAAAAATGCAAGACACAGGTGGTTACAGAGAAGGTACGGACCTTATCCTCAGTGTGAACAGCAAGGCACTTGGACATAGCACAACTTGTAAGATCAGTGACAGCACTGAGACAGGTGAGCGTGTGACAAAGGAAGCTCAGACTGGCAAATGGAAAGAGAAGTACGTGAAGAGTCTTTCTGAGACAGTAACGGCAGAGGGATTCACATACGAGGGTGACGCAATGGGTTATCCAGACTTAAAGACAATCATGCTGGCAGCACAGCCAGTGACCCTCACTTATTCTTACCGTGCGAATGCCAATAACGGCACTTCGGTTACAACAGCATACACAGGCGAGTTCATTATCACAAGTCTTGAAGAGACTGGTGATGCAGGTGACGACGCTAAGTGGAATGTGACATTCGAGAACTCGGGTGCAGTTACTCCAGTAGGCGGTGAATAACAATGGCTACTGAACCCTGCGGAAAACCGCAGGGAACGGTGGCATCTTCAACGAAAACGATAACGAAAACAGAATGAAGAAAATCAATATCGGTGGCAAGGAACTGCCATGTAGAATGACTCTGGGCGCAATGCTCAAATTCAAGCGCGAGAAGGGAAAGGACGTGAGTCAGCTTGACAAAGATCTCGAAGACCTTGCTTTCCTCCTCTGGTGCTGTGTGGTAAGTGCTTGCAAAGCTGACGGCATTGAGTATGGTGACAGCTTTGAGGATTTCTGCGATAAGATTGACGCAAACGATCTGAACACCTTCTATGGTGGTATGGAAAGCGAGTCAAAAAAAAAGACGAATTAGACGGTGGAGCTTCTGTTGATATAGAAACTCTGCTTGGTATAGGTATGGGGTGTATTGGGATGAGTTTGGATGACTTTTGCCGATGCACCCCTTCTGAGTTCTCTGCAATTCATGAGAAATGGAATGAGCGTGAGGTAGGAATGAGCAGAGAGCGATGGGAAATTGCAAGGCGAGGATGGTTCTATACTTTGCGTCCGTATTCAAAGAACCTCAGCCTGGAAAAGATATGCATGTTCCCTTGGGAAAGAGACGCAGAAGTGGTGGCACTTGAAAAGAAGCCACTGAGCAAGGAGGAGGAAAAGAAAAGGTATGAGGAAGCTAAGAAGAGATATGGTCTGAAATAACCATTTCACTTCTTAAAGTTAGAGCGGAACATTTCACCCCGTCTTTCTTTCTCGAAATCAGAACGCCCTGCCTCTTTGAATCCTTGCCAAAGGAAATAGCAAAGAAGAGGACAAAAAAGATAGATAAAAAGAAAAACAAAAATATCATGCATAGCGTGAACATTGTTAATTACGGTGCAAATATAAGAAAAAAATGGCAAACGAGATAAACTATAAGATAAAAATATCTACTGATGGCGAAAAAAGCTTTCAGGAAATAGCAGTGGAGGCAAAATCGGCAGATGAAGCTATCGAAAAGGTGGTGAACACTGTCAACAAAGCCTCAGATAAGTTCAAAGAAATGGCTGCAACGAGTCTTACCCTGAATAACCTATCGAATGCTGTACAACAGTTGGACTCTATGTTTCAGGGGATGGTGGGAAGTAGCCAGAGCTTTGATGCTTCGATGCGCGCCGTAAATACAATGGCTGGCAAGGGAGAGGCAGAGTTTGAAAAGTTGAAAGGTTCGGTTGCCGAACTCGGCAAGGAAATACCAAAAACGAGAGAAGCACTTGCTGATGGTTTATACCAGGTAATATCAAATGGCGTTCCTGAGGATAATTGGATTTCGTTCTTGGATAAATCAGCGCGAGCTTCGGTTGGAGGCATTGCGGACCTTGGGCAGACAGTGACTGTGACTTCTACAATCATCAAAAACTATGGTATGGAGTGGGAGGCAGCAGCAGAGATACAAGATAAGATTCAAATGACTGCCAAGAATGGTGTGACCTCATTTGAACAGCTTGCAAGTGCCTTGCCACGAGTGAGTGGTAACGCTGCCACCCTTGGCGTGAGCATAGATGAACTGATGGCTACCTTTGCAACTCTTACAGGGGTGTCAGGCAACACAGCCGAAGTCAGCACGCAGTTGGGTGCTATCTTCACAGCATTGATAAAGCCATCGAGTGAAGCTGCAAGCATGGCTGAGGATATGGGCATTAAGTTTGATGCAGCAGCAATTAAGGCAAAAGGAGGAATGCAGAATTTCCTCCAGTCATTGGATCGTGATGTGAAGACATACGCATCTGCCCATGATATGCTGTCAGAAGAAATATATGCTAAGTTGTTTGGAAGTGCAGAAGCATTGAGAGCGTTGATACCATTGAATGGTGAACTTGCTGATACATTTGCAAGCAATGTTGATGCTATGTCCAATAGTGCAGGTACCATAGATGAAGCCTTTGAACAGATGGCAAGCACTGGAGAAAGTGCCACACAAATGCTGAGGAATCAGATAGCGGCATTCACAGACTGGATAGGTACAGCTGTGGGTACTGCCGCCCCATACGTGTCATTTGCCAGCAATACATTGGTAGCGTTTACTAATGCTATGCAGCTTATCACATCGTTGCGAGGAATGAGTTCTGCCATGAAAGCAAACTCTGCTGTTATGGAAATCGCTTCTGTTCATCAAAAATCTGTTGCTGCTGCAGAGCGATTACTTGCAGCAAGTGGATATACTGCTGCTGCAGGAACTACGGCATTGAATGTTGCTGTTGGAATTTTGGAAGGCATACTGACTGCAGGACTTGGTGTTGCTATTTTTGCTATTGTCGGTTACTTCACAAGTTTGGGAGACTCTGCTGAAGAAGCAGCTGGTAAACTCGACTCACTGAAGGAGGCAGAAGATGCTTTCTCTAATGCTGTTTCGACTGCTAAGAGTGAGATTGAAATGGAGAAAGTAAAGCTGCAGGAACTTATAAATAGCCATACAGATGCAACAGAAACGATTGAACAACTTAATCAGAAATATGGTGAAAGTTTTGGCTATCATAAGACTGCTGCAGAATGGTACGATACGCTTGTTTCCAAGAGCAAGGTGTATTGTGAACAGTTAGGCTATGAAGCACAGGCGAAAGTGCTTGCAGCGAAAAAGGCTGCTGCGGAATTGAAGATGGCACAAATGGAGGCTGATGGTACTGACAAAACAAAGACTTGGAAGCTCGGGTCTAAACTTGATGCGGCAGGTAACAGAAATATCACCATCAACAGAGTAGAGGTTGAGAGTGATGACTATAAGGCACTGAAGGAGGAAGTTGCCGACCTCGGCAATCAGTTTGATGTGTGTGTGAAGAAGAGTGCTGAAGCTGCAAAAGCAATGCAGACCAACGCTAATGCGTCAGGAACTGTAGCTAAAGCCGTAGGATGGCAACAGATGAGTTATGAAGCTCTTGGCAAGGCTATCGAGGAGCAGAAGAAGAAAGTTGGAAAACTTGCTGGTGTCAATGCCTCGGAAGCAAACAAGGAAGCAACAACTCTCAAACAGATGGAGGCGAGGTATAAGAAACTTGGCAAAGACTACGGACTCAGCAGTGCAGGAAGCGTAAGAAATAGCGGCAAGACAAAGGATGGTCTTGATGGAAGCAAACTTGTGGCAGATGCGGAGACTTATAAGGAACTCGGAAACAATATCAAGTATTATGAGCAGCAGCTGGAGAAGACTAAACCATCAGAAAAGGAGACCATATCGAGACTTGTTCAGAACATTGCAGGTTTGAAGGAGAAGCAGGCTGCCATCAAGGAGGTTCTTGATGCTGCAGGGCGACCAACAGAACTGAATACGCTGGAAAATATTGATAAGGAGATTCAGTATCAGCAGGGACTGAGGTCGAAAGCAACGGCAGAAAACATTGGGGGGATAGACAAAGAAATACATCGTTTGAATGGTCTTAAAAGGGCATTAGAAGACAGTGGACATGCGAGTGTCGGTGTTGATCAGATTCATACATACGAGGAATTGGAAGCCGAAATCGGCTATTATGAGGGGAAGTTGAGAACTGCCAGTGAGACAGAACGCGTGGAGATACAGAAGCAGATTCTCTCCCTTCAGAACCTCAAAAAGGAATGGGACGGCGTATTGGCAAGCGTTGGTGCTCCTGATGAAAGCAAAGTCAACACCATCGAGGAACTGGAGGCTGCCATAACTTATTACAGCAACTTGCAGAAGAAGCAGAGTGCGGAGGAGGTGGCAAATACTCAGGAGGTGATAAACAGACTCGAAGGCAAGAAAAAGGTACTCCTGGATATAGCAAGCATACCTACTATGGCGAATGAGCTTGCAGAACTCGGCAAGCTCGGAAATGCGGAGCTGAAGATGGAACTTCAACTGATAGGCATTGAAGGTATCAAGAATAAGATCCGTGGATTGCAGAAGATGCTTGATGACACCAAGAATCCTTTGGGCAAGGAACAGCGTCAGGAGGTGATGAAGATGATGGCTGCATACCAAGGTTATGAGAATGTTCTGAAGAAACAGAATGTGACCATCAGCCAAACATGGGGCAGCATCAAAGGCATTGGCAATAGTGTGGAGTCACTGACAGAAACACTGAAAGGAGATGGAAACGCTTGGGAGAAAGTGTGTGGTGTGATGGATGGTATGCTTGGGCTTTATGAAGGGATTAAGGGTATAGTGGAGATAGTGCAGATATTGACGGCTGTAACCACAGCACATGCTGCTGCAAAGATTGCAGAAGCAGGAAGTGAAACAACTGAATCTGGAACATTAGCGGCAAATGCTGCAGCTGCTGCAACTGCTGCTGCCACGACCACAGCTGCAAATTCTATAGCAACAGCATCATGGACAGCACTCGCTGCTGCTGAATTTATGGCTGCACATGCAGAAATCCCTTTTGCAGGTTTCGGTATAGCAAGCGGTTTCATTGGTGGTATGGAGGCTCTTGTGGCTGCATGTGCGATTCCTAAATTTGCTAATGGCGCAATAGCATACGGTCCTACTCTTGGCTTGTTTGGTGAGTATGCTGGAGCGAGTTCAAACCCAGAGGTTGTGGCTCCATTGAGTAAGCTGCAGGATTTGCTTGATACGGATAACGGAGGAGGTATGCTGGCAGGCAAGGTGAAGTTTGAAATAGACGGAAGAAAACTTGTTGGCGTGCTCCAGAAGGAAGATAAAATGAAGAATAGAACTTAAAAAATAACCTGCATTAAAACTGCAGGGCATAATGGCAGTAATTATGATGGGATTACGATATAGAGGAGAATTTGGCTCACAGACTCTTGTTCAATGGAGGTGTGAGATTTGGCAGGAAGGGTTTGCTGGTGAAGCTGGCGAACTTATGTTTCCTGCTGATGAACCATTGCTGATAGAATGGGAAGGAAAGGAGAAATGGGAAGTCATACAAGGTTCGATGGCCACACTGAGACTGTTGAGCCCTGGTGACAGAACCTATATCGACTTATATACATTGAGAAGTGGAAATATCAGACTCGATGTATATAGAAACGAATCGAAATTCTGGTCTGGCTGTCTGGATCCTGAATTGTATGAGGAACCATATAGCTACAAAGACATGTATGAGGTTTCGTTGAAATTCTCTGACTTTGGTGTGCTGAAGAGAACAAAATTCAATCTAAGCGGTATTGTCTCGATAGAGAGAATACTTAATGAGGCATTGACAAAAGCAGGTATCAACCATAGCGGTGTGGTAAAAAAGATTAGTACCTATGTAAATAGTATAAACAGACCAGAAGTAATGTCCCTTGCGGACTATTCGGTTGTTGCAGAGAACTTCACTGATGAAGAAGGTGAAGTGATGTGGATGAGTGATGTCCTCGATGGGGTTCTACAGCCTTTTGCTATGAGAATTGTACAAAGAGAAGGTAAGATTCTTCTGTATGATCTTAATGCCATGTCAGAAGAGGATGGTGTGAGAATCGGTTGGAATAGTGATGATGCTGTACTCGGAGTTGATAAGGTTTATAATAATGTTCGAGTAGTATTCAGTCCTTATTCTGACAGTACGCTGATGAGTGGTGGGGATGATAGTGCGGATGATTTGGATCCATCGGTAATGAATGCTGAATATGCAGATCCGAGCAGAGGGGCATGGTCATGGATGTCCAGAGAATATACGCACGATACGAATGATGCAAGTACGTGGGACAGTTGGTATAGTTTTAATGTGTATGCCATAGGTACACCTAACGGAATAAAAAAGATTGGCGAGAAAGCAATGGGATTCCACATACTTCCAATCAATGAAGGTAGTGAAAAGGTTGGTGTAGCATGGAAAATACCAAATTGTCATCCAAGTCATCCACATAGTGTGGGTGTGTGGACTGGCAATAGATTGCCAACAAGAACTGTAGAAGAAGTCTATACTACAGAAAGAGTTTTTCTAACAAGGCAGGATAGCAGAAAGGTAGCACTGAGAGTTGCCATAGAACTACTTGCTGATATGAGGTATAATCCATTTGTTGACTACGGCCCTCAGAATCTTGGGAAATTTGAAGATGAGAGAGTACGCTGTGGTCATTGCGTAATGCCTGTAGTTATCACACTCTATGATGAAAAGGGAAATGTGAAGTATCACTTCAAGAACTTTGATGGTAAGACAACAAAAGCAGGTGAAGGGGCATACGGCGAATGGGTGGATGGTCCTGACCCTTTGTTGGCGAAGATTGACGGCACTTATAATTTATCAGATGTGTCAGCCATCTTTGACTATTATGCTCCTGATGACATAAAGAAAACTGCAGGCATAATGAATGGATGGGCAAAAAATAGAGCTGCATTTCTGCCTGGTAAGGGACAAGCCGAGTTCGCATATACTTATAATAAAAACAGACTCACTAAAATCTCATACGATGGTGTACCTATAGCATGTCCTCCTGAAGCTGGTTATATAGAAATCAAAGTCATTGCTGGATTGTGGATGTATGATGAGCTTGGTGAGACTGTTGGTGAAGCCCAGGATGATTGGGAAAAGAGTTGGAGTTCCTACTGGAACCAAATGAAATGGATATTGTACGGCGTTCCTACTGTTGAAGTATGCCGAAAATTCATTCCTTTTGAAAAATGGAGCAGTGGCGATATAGAGTACAGCGGTGTGTCAAATGGTGATGCAGAAGATGATCTGGAGATAGAAACTATTTGTGGAACATCTGAAAGCATTGTTCCTGGTGCAAAAGGGTTGATATATCAGAATGGTTATACCTTCCACCTTATGAAGAGAGGTGGTGTACTGGATGGGTTGGAAAAGTTGCTGATTGGCACTGTGTGTTCGCAATATGGTTCAAGGCATACGACTTTGCAGGGCACTGTGGAATCGAAGGATGGAATGGTGTTTGAGGATGCAAGTCATGAAGGAAAGTTCCTTCTTATCTCAGAGACTATGGACTGCGTGTCTGGCAATAGTGAGTGTTTATATAGTGAGTTACATGCGGATGAATACGAATCCGAATAATTAGTAATAGAATGACAAAAAGATATAGTTCAGCGATTAAGGAAAGAACACCTCGCCCTCGCTCAAAGCGATTGAGGGACACAACAGGAGGTGGCGTTATAGGTGGTGGCACTTCAATCACTGGAGGCAGTGGTGAGAGTGGAGGCGGTGGTGACGGTCATAGCCATGCCAACTTGTACCATTTGAACAGAATTACTACAAGTGGAAAATACATCGAGGTAGATGGCGAAAAGGCACAGGTGGGATTGGCAGACGAAGCAACCCATGCCGTCAGTGCTGACAATGCGGAAGAAGCTGCTCATGCCCAGAATGCAGACGAAGCACAGCACGCTTTGAATGCAGACGAAGCAGAACATGCAATCAATGCTGATGAAGCAGAACATGCCAAGAACGCTGATGAAGCAGAACATGCGAAGGAAGCAGATAATGCTATCAGATGGTATGGTCATTTTTGGGATGATTGGATGAATCAGGCAGTGAGAACTGGTGATACTGTACAGTTTGCAGGTCTCAATGTGACTGGTGACGCTTTGGTGGGTGGAAGTGTACGAAGCAGCGTGTTCCGCTCTGGCATCATGACTGGTGAAGGATGGAAGATTGGTGCGGATGGTGCAGGTGAGTTGGAGTCGCTTGTTTTGCGTTCATTCTTAGAGGTTCCAGAACTGAGGTATAACAGGGTAACAGTTGAGAGCGGTACAAGCTGGAATGCACCAGGTGCAGGCAAGGTTCTCGCTGTAGGTTCTGATGAGAGGGGTGACTATCTCCTTTTGAAATTAGAGGAGGGTGAAGTCGGTTCATTTGCCAAGGATGACATTTGTATGGGCGTATGGCACTATACTGATGAGACATTGAAGCACTTCAATGCAACGGATGAAGATGCTGCTGCAGATAATAACGGACTGACAGTTTCTGGATTCGCGACGGTGTATTTTTATGTGACAGACCATCCTGAGGATTATGAACTTGATGGCGTGACCTACACAAACGGAAAGGTTCGTTTTGCTATCAGAACTACGGGAAGCTATAGCGACAACATCTTGAAACCGATGAAAGCTATGGCTATTGTTGCATACGGCAACTTCACAAATGAGAGCCGTCAGAAGAGCGTCTATAGGACTCGTACATTCACAAGGTTCTTGATGAAGCAGAACACATGGGATATAACATACAGAAATGTCGCCATGCAGCTGGGCGATGTTTCAGGGTTGTCAATTCCTTTGAAAGATGGGTCGTTTGCGGATTTAAGCGGATATTCTGCATATCTCAACAATGTTTTCTTTAGTGGTCATATAGAGGAGCTGGATATTGCAGATCTAACTGATGAGAGTGGATTGCTCGACGCTAAAAATTATAGTGTGGAGCTAAGCTGCTATGTTGATGAGGTTACACTTGGTAATGATGGTGCAGTCATTGGGGGATTGTGGAACGAAGACACTGCTGAGGATGGTGGTGTTGTCAGAAAGTATAGATTCCAGACTGCTGTGACTGCAAGAAGAAATGGTGAACTGTTGCTTGATAATGGGCGTGAAAAACCTCGAACTGGCTTCTACAGATTGACAGCTGTAGGAAAAGGGTGTGACTGTTTTGTGAGAAATTCGACTGTGTATGTCAGTGGCATTGATGGTGTAAAGGTGGATGGCGAGCTTAGTGATGATGAGAAGGAAAGAATGCTGAAGCTTGAAAGCTGCAGTGTGGATCTTACTGTGGAGTGTGAAGGTGGTGCGGTGATAACTAAAACATACACTATCACCATAAAGCACAGCAATGCACCTACTATCAGTGAAAATGGCTACTGGATTATCGAAGGTGTAGAAACGGAATTTTCTGCAGTTGGTGATGATGGTCATACGCCAGAGATTCGTGATGGTTATTGGTGGGAGTGGAATCCAGAGCTCGAAGGTGAAGACAAATACCAAAACACTGGCATTAAAGCAGAAGGCAAGGATGGTTCAACCCCTACCATCAGCGAAAGAGGCTTTTGGGTGATAGAAGGTGAAGAAACATCATTCTCTGCTGTTGGTGATGATGGTCATGCTCCTAAGATTGTAGATGGCTATTGGTACGAGTGGGACCCTTCCATTGGTGCTAATGGTGACTACCGCAATACAGGAATCAAAGCAAAGGGTGAAGATGGTTCGACTCCTACCATCAGTGAAAGAGGCTTTTGGGTGATAGAGGGTGAAGAAACATCATTCTCTGCTGTTGGTGATGATGGTCATGCTCCTAAGATTGTA